>NZ_WFLM01000003.1:631011-680521 GCF_009208775.1 Silvanigrella paludirubra
AGAATTGAATTATCTATTGTTAAGTTTGAAACAGCTTTTTCTAAATGTTTATTACGTTTTTTAAGGTTCTCATTTTCTGCAAGTATTTCTTCTATATTTGTTGGACTAGTAGATTGATTTTCATCTTTATTACTCATGCAGAGACTCCTTTTCCAGCTATATAAAGTCACTGGATGAATCTGATGTTTACGCGATAATGCGGATAAACTCAAGCCAGAGTTAAAGTGTTCCTCTAGTATTTCTCTTTTTTCATGATATCCAAATCTTTTCTTTACTGCTTTTAATTTATCCATTGACTACCCTTTCGGTTGTGAAAAGTGTCAACTTCAAATGGGGGTTACGATCAAAATGAATAATATTTTTTGCAATTAATTCATAATTTTGAAAGCCTAGAGTTTTAATATACTCTATATAAAAATTTTCTAAATCATTTACAAAATTTGGAACCTCAAATAGATTTGTTATATGAGAATTAGGGTATGAAATATCAAAAAGAGAAAAATTTATTGATTTTATAAGTAATTCTTTAAATGCAGGATGAGGGTATGTTCCCACTTTCAATAAAAAATCATCTCCATTTAAGTAAGACTTTCCTAAATTTTCAAGAAGTTGTTCCTTGCTCATGTTTGCGGTTTGAAATGTGAAATTCCTTATGATTTCTTCCGACTCGCTTCTTCTTGCATTTGAATTTAGATAAGATTCATAAAAATTTTTAATCATACTTTTAAAATTTTTACTTCTTTCATCATCATTTGAATTGAGATTTGTAGACAAAATATTATTTTTTATAAATTCATTTATTAATTTTTTATATTTTAAGTTGCTCTCATCTGTGTAGAATGAATAATTAGGGTATTCTTCTGGTAATTGAAATTTTTTTATTTCTTCAGAGCAAACGTATTCATAAAAATTATCGCAAGGTTGAATTGTTTCACTGAGTTTAAATTCTCTTTTTTCAGGTATTATAAATTGATCTAGTGGAATTCTGGAGACTTCATTTGCAAATGTTTGAAAAGAAAGAAAACAAATTGAAGTAAAAATTAAATATTTCAAAATTTAAAATCTCCTAATTGATATGCGCTATGGATTCATATAGAAAAGATCTACATTAGAATTTTGTCAATACAATTAAATTAAATTATTTGGAATAGATATTCAGTGATAAATAAAATATTTAAATTATAAAAAATAATATGTTATGGCAATCTATTATATTTGCTTTCTCAATTATTTTTTAATAAATTTAAAATTTATTAAATTAACAAGAAAAAATTTTTTTATTAAAAAATATTAATAATTTATGTTTTACTTCAAGCTATATCTTTATTTGTAATGGATATTAAACTATTTTATCTGGCAAATAGGTGGAATATTCACTTTAGCAAAATATTTTTATGAAATTTTAAAAGAGATTTGTACAGAAAGAAGAAATGGTGACAAGGAGTGGACTTGAACCACCGACCTGAGGATTATGAGACCTCCGCTCTAACCAGCTGAGCTACCCTGCCACAATCGTGAATGAAGCAAATAGTATGATATTTTATAAAAGTCAAGTGAGCTTCGTTTGATGTTGGTCTAAGGAAGCTCACTTTTTTTATACGGAGGAAGATTCACCTTCTGAGGAGGAGTCTTTTTTCTTTGTTTTTTTAACGACTTTTGCTTTATTAGCCGATTTTTTTTCTGTGTTTTTGGGTGTTTTAACTGTTTCTTCGCCTAAAAGAGCTTTTCTGGAAACAAATTTAAATTCAAAGTTTCCATTGTCTTTTAAATGAAGAGCAGCGGCAAAAGGGCGCCCTTTTTTAGATTTAAAGTCGGCAATAGGTGGAGTGGAACCTGTAATGATAAAAGACTTGTAGTCTTCTAGGCTCATTTCGCGGCCACATAAAACACGTGGCATGCGTGAAATGAGGCGTTTTGTCTTTTTAGGTTTTGCAGGTTTCTTTTTTGCTTTTTCTTCGGTTGAGCCTTCTGCCGCGGCTTTTTTACGACCTCTTTTAGGCTTTGTTTCTGCCGCTTCACTTGCTGCTGTTTCGGCAGCTGGCATTTGGACACCAAACTCACACAAATAGGCATTTTCTGTTACTTTTACTAAACCGGGTAACTTTAGGAAGGTTTCTGGTAAAGGTTCTTCATGTAGAACAACAACATCATATCCTGTAGCAGATTCTTTTGGATCTCCATTTTGTTCACAAAAGATAATCCCTTTGACTGGAGAAATGGTTAAATATTCTTCAAAATGTGAGGTGCCATTGGAATTGCTAAATTCAAAGGGCCCTGCGATGTTTTTTGAAAGAACTTCTTCAACAAGGCTGCGATCAATGTATCTTTGATTTTTTTCTTTCCAGATAATGAATGTGCATTCATCACCGACTTTTTCTTTGCTATTACCAGCTAAGTTGCATTTATATCCCCAAAAGCCTTCAAATACCTTTCCTTTTTTACAAACAGGACAACTGCCTAAAGGAGGATCGTTTTTAAATATGGCGTCGTATTCAAATGTGCGTGCTTTATCTACAATAGATGAAGTAAAATCAAACATATCTTGCATAAACTCAGAACGTTTTTTTTGTCCTTTTTCCATTTTGCGAAGATCGAATTCTATTTCACCTGTGAGCTCGACTTTGGAAAGAGTATCAATAGGAATACGGCTCAAGACATCGACCAAACGAATACCTTTTGAGGTAGCTCTTAAAGATTTCCCAAAACGGCTTACGTATTCTTTGGCAATTAAATTTTCTATAATATCAGCACGTGTGGCTGGTGTACCAATTCCCTTGTCTTTAAGAACTTCGGCAATTTCTTCGTCTGCAATGGAGCGTCCGCAATGTTCCATTAAAGAAAGCAATTTTGCTTCCGTAAGACGTGCTGGTGGTTTTGTCGCATTTGTTTGAGGAGTGATATCTTCTGTTTGCACAGGTGTCACAGCCTCAGGATTTTTTTCATTTAGTTTTGGAAGTTTGCTTTCTTCCTCGGTATCAAGTCCATAAACTTCGCGCCAACCTGGTTCTTGAAGATCTTGGACACGGGTTCTAAATGTTTGAGAACCCACTTTTGTGATGCGCTCCACTTTTGCCCAAACAGCATGGGGCATGAAAGCAGCAAGAAATCTTTTTAAGACAAGATTATAAATGCGTGCGTCATCACCATCTAATTTTTCAGAAGGAAAGTGACCTGTTGGGATAATGGCAAAGTGATCGGAAACATGTTTGTCATTAAATATACGTTCTTTATTTAGTAAACCTGTTTTTAATATTTTTTGACAAGCTTTTGTAAACTCTGTTGGAATTGCGGAAAACTCTTTAATAACATCTGTTACGTTGTTAACATAATCTTCAGGAAGGTAACGAGAATCCGTTCTTGGATAAGTTAACAGTTTGTGTTTTTCATAAAGTCTTTGAGCTGCTTGTAATGTTCTTGATGCAGACATACCTAATTTACGGTTTGCTTCTCGTTGCAATAAAGTTAAATCAAATAATTGAGGAGCAATTTCTTTAGATTCTTTTCTTGTTTCAGAAGCAGTTGCTTTTCCTTTATTTAAATTAAAATCATTTAAAATTTGATCCAAACGTTCTTTTGAAAAAATGCGATCTTCTTTTTCAGAATAGTGTTGAAGATCCTCTTCATCAGTAGAGATTGGTTTTTTAAAATTAGGATCAAACCAAACTCCAGAATATTCGTGACTAGAGGTAGAAAAACGCCCCTCAATAGTAAAGTAAGGCTCAGGTCTATGTTTTAAGTGTTCTAATTCACGTTTTGCAATTAGGGCAAGAGTTGGCGTTTGTACTCTACCAACAGACCACACGCCTTTCGTATTTCTTGATTTTAATCTTTTTGTGACAGCACGAGTTGCGTTCATGCCAATGAGCCAATCGCTTTCAGCACGGCAGCGAGCGGCATCTCCAAGATTGTCATAATCTTTACCAGGTTTAACTAAATTAAAACCTTTACGGATTGACTCGGGTGTCATACTTTGTAACCAAAGTCTTTTAAATGGTTTATCTTGGCCGCAAAAATCAAATATTTCTCTAAAAATAAGTTCGCCTTCTCGCCCTGCATCGCAGGCATTAATAAAGCCCACAACTTCCGATTTTTTAGCAAGGCTTTTAATATGATTGAGTCGTTCTGTTTGCCCTTTTTTGGGTTTGTATTGAAATTCAGAAGGAAGAATAGGAAGATCTTGAAGTAACCAACGCTTGTATTTGGGGTCTAATTCTTCGGGTTCCAGTAATTCTAAAAGATGACCTACAGCCCAGGTGATAAAATATTTTGGTGACTCATAGTAGTCGCCTTTTTTTTCGAATCCACCCAGCGCTTTTGCGAGATCTCCTGCAACCGATGGTTTTTCTGTTATGACGAGCCACTTAGAAGCTTTATCCATATCTCACCTTATCGTTATTCAAATCCCCGTAAATTAGTGAGGATTCATTTGCTGTAAAATGTTTTGGCCCAAATCTACTATATCCGAATGTTCGGACTTCGTTAGACTTCGTGCTGTCGTCCTTAATGCAGACTCATAGTCTATTTTTGGAACTGAAAGCAAAACCCATACTATATAGAATCTTTCAGGACCATTGTCAGTATCCCTTTGGCGATATTCCCAATAGACATCTTTAGGTAAAGCGGGTTGTGAAACAACCGCAAGTCTATTGCTTGTAACGACCTGAGAAAGCTCATAAAGAATAGAGTCTCTCTTTTTATTTGAATTATTGGAAGAGGCTGGGAGTTTTGTTAGCAAAGTTTTTTGAATTTTGTTCATGATAAGATGTGAGGTTTGAAGGATCGCTGCGGATTGGGCTTGTTTAAGACCCAGATTTAGATTGTAAATATCTGTTTTTTTAAAAATAAGATAAACTGAATCCTTTTCTAAATTTTGTTGCCAATTATCTTGAATCCATTCTGGTTGATCTTTTTCACTCCTTTCAATAACTGTTTCTTTATTAGTAAAAGTAATACAGCTTTGAATTGGTAAGAAAATAAAGAAGATCATTGTTGTGAAATAAAAACGGTGCCTTTTTTTCATAACAAGATCTCCTTATGAGATTTTAAATATCAAATATATTAAATTAATAATTTCTTCATTAATTTATATACTAAGCAAATTGCGAAGTGAGTTCAACTACATCTGCACAATTAATAGGCAAGTTTTGCTCATCAATAGCATAAGAAATACTTGTTCCTTTTTTAAGAGCTCTTTCACCATTCCACGAATGTATTGTGAACCCTGCTTCGGGCATAATTACATGGAAAGGAGCAACATCCCAAATTTCTACCTTTGGATCAATAAAAACTCTTACAGAGCCTCTTAAAAGCATATAATACCCAAGGGCATCAGAATATGTCCTAGATTTAAAATCTTTCCCATAAAGTTTTTGAATTAAATTATCTTTTTTTTCTAGATAAAATCGATAAACATCCGCAGTTGCAATTAATTCAATATGAGAGCTACCAACTAAAGGAGTTTTATAATATTTTTCGTCATTAATAAAAGCTCCTTTGCCCTTCATTGCGCTCATTGTAATTCCTAAAGCAGGAAGACAAGCAATGCCAATAATAGGAGTGTTACCTTTTAAAACGGCAATAAGAGAAGAATAAAAAGGAACATTATGTACAAAACTAAATGTTCCGTCGATAGGATCTAAAATCCAAGTAAAGGATTCAGGATCATTACCAATTTCTCCGCCTTCTTCTTCTCCCAAAATATAGTGTGTAGGGTGATTTTTATTTATAATTTCTCTTAATTTTTCTTCAATTTTTTTATCTGCAGATGTGACCCATGATTTGTCATTTTTTAAACTTTGTGGGTCTATTCCATGTTTAAATTCAAGGCTCATTTGAGAAGCTACTTGTGCACATTGTTTTGCAGTTTTAAAAATTTCTTCTAATGAATTCATAAAAATCCTTTCACTTCATATTGCCCAACATCTTTGACAGTATTAGTGTATCTTCAATCAAAACGCAAAAAGCGTTTTAGCAAAGGAGCTATAAATCCATGTTAAATGATAATTTACATGATGAGATAAGATTTCTCCAAACAAATAGAGCATTTTTAGGTAGAGAATTTCTAACTTGGCTATGGTTTAAAAGTGAAACTCAAAATCATAAACTTAAAATTGGAAGTTATGGAACATTTCATCTTTATATTGATGACAAAATTGTCTTAAGTAGTACAAGTGGATCGGTACGTGAAAATAGTTTAAAGGGCGGTACACCTGCGTATGCATTTGAAGCAGGAAGTGCTTTAGGAACTGGAAAACTTGTTCATGAGGCAAAATTTATTTTACAAGATGCAGAAAGACAATGGAGTTTTTCTATTTTAGGTGAAGATTTATCCCTAAGAAATGTAAGATTGCCATCTATTTCTGAGGCCGATTCCCAAGCTCATATTACTCAAAGAATTTCATCATCTACATTATTAACAAATATTATAGATGAACTCTTTAAAAATTTTATGGATCTTAGAATTTCAGATCACTTTCACAATGAATTAACTAATATTAGAGAGTGGATTGATAATAAAGTAACTATATAAATTTATTTTGGAAACAAAATGAAAAATAAATTTTTTTATATGCTTTTTATAAATTTAATTTTAACAGTTTTTTTTACTTCATGTATTAGAAATAACGATAATTTGTTGAATAGAAATGAAAATGGATATGAAATACCTAGAGATATTTTATTTAATGGAGAATATTCTTCATCAACCACTCCAAATTATTTTCAAAAAACTACAATTAAAATTTTTGGAGATACAAAAATTATTGGCACTGTTCTTTCAACAAAAAATAATTGGAAGTATAACGGAGAATATATAAATTGTATCTCTATTAAAAAACCAGGAATCCCATTTTTAATACATTCACCTGATAGAGTTTCTAATTTAGAATTCCTAATTTCTTTTAAAAAAAAGAAAAATTCATTTGAATGTGATAATATTAATTTAAGTTTAAATAAAAATAAAAAATTTATTTTAATAGATTTAAATAACCCATTATCAGCCGGTACTTGTGAAATTGATTTAATTGTATCGACGCCTGATAAATTAAATCAAATTAACCGAAGTTTAATATTTAAATGGGGTGAAAACAGAGATTATTTATGTTATGAAAATTTTAAAGATAGATAAAATAATAAATAAACAAAAAAAAGCAGGCAAATATTTTTGCCTGCTTTTTTTTGTAATGTAAAATTACTTTGCAGCTGGTGCTTCAGGAGCCGCAGGAGCTTGTGCAGCAGCGTCAGCTGGAGCCGCAGGAGCTTGTGCAGTAGCATCAGCAGGAGCTGCAGTTGGTGCAGCAGCGTCAGCAGGAGCCGCAGTTGGTGCAGCAGCATCAGCAGGAGCCGCAGTTGGTGCAGCAGCATCAGCAGCTGGAGCCGCAGGAGCAGCAGCGTCAGCAGCTGGAGTTTCTGCTTTAGATCCGCAAGTGCTTGTGCATCCAGAAAGTAAAATTGCAGAAACGGCAAAAAGTGGGAGTGTTTTAAATGCCATGTTATATTCTCCAAGTAAAAAAAAAGAGAGTTAAAAAATAAAAAGCAGCCATTTACCCTAGTTTGAAAATAACCTAATTAGAGTTTTGGCCAACCTGGTAACTATAACGAAATATATTGTGATATGTAAATAGTCAAGTCCATTTTTTATTTGTATAAGGATATCTTACTATGTTGAACAATATAAAATTAGAAAACGCTCTTAAAATTCTTTCGCAAAATAAGCAAAAATGGCTTAAATTGAATATTCAACAAAAAATTAGTTATTTAGAATCAGCAATGGATAGCTTAATTTTAGAATCAAAACAATGGGCTGAAGTTTCTGCTAGAGCAAAAGAAGGTTCTGCAAATAGTGATATAGTTGGCCAAGAATTCTTAGCTGGTCCTGCAATTTTAATGAGACAATTAAGATATTTAATACAAGCTTTAAAAGAAAATGGAAAACCAACTCCAAAAAAAATATTTCAAAGAGATAATAAACAATTTGTTGCAAAAGTAATGCCAGAAAATATTAAAGAATCCTTGATTTGGAGAGGATTTGAATCTGAAGTTTGGATACAAAAAGACAAATTTCCTACTCAAGGAGTTGTTTATAGTGAAAATAATACAATACCTGCAGTGAGTTTAATTCTTGGTGCAGGTAATGTTTCAAGTATTTCACCTTTAGACGCTTTGACTAAATTATATAATGAAGGAAAAGTGTGTATTGTAAAACTTAATCCTGTAAATGATTATTTACTTGAGATATTTAACAAAATATTTGTCGACTTAATTCATGACGGTTTTTTATATTTTACTAAAGGAACAGGAGAAATTGGTGAATATTTATGTAACCATAATTTAGTTGATGATATACATATAACTGGTTCACATATAACTCATGATAAGATTGTTTGGGGTAAAGGAACGGTCGAAGAAATTAATGAAAAAAAATTAAATGATACTATGATTTGTAATAAAAATATTACTTCTGAACTGGGATGTGTTACACCTGTAATTATTGTTCCTGGAATATGGACGGATGAAGAGCTTATATATCATGCTAGACAAATAGCTAGTGTAGTTGCTAATAATGCAAGTTTTAACTGTAATGCAATGAAAGTAATTGTTACTTGTAAGGGGTGGCAACAGAGAGAATTATTTTTAAATTATTTGAGAATAGAATTAAAATCAACTCCCTCTAGAAAAGCATATTATCCTGGTGCTTGGGAAAGATATTCAGGATTTTTAAAACAATATAACCAAGCAGAAATTATTGGAGATAATAAAGCTGGTTGTATTCCTTGGACTTTAATTCCTGATATAAATTCAAATAATTATGCTTTTGAAAATGAGGCATTTTGTGGTATAATTACTGAAACTTCAATTAATGCAAATAATGTGACAGAGTTTATTCATAAAGCAGTAGATTTTTGTAATGATAAAATCTGGGGAACATTGAGTTGTTCTTTGTTAGTAGATCCTTTAACAAAAAAAATTCATCATAATGATATTGAGTATGCCCTAGAAACGTTACGTTATGGCACAATTGGAGTTAATTGTTGGTCTGCTCTTTCTTATGCATTTGCTTCTACAACTTGGGGTGCTTTTCCGGGCGCTACTTTGAAAGATATTCAGTCAGGTATTGGAACGGTTCACAATGGCTTATTATTTGATTTTCCAGAAAAATCAGTAATACATGCTCCCTTTACAATTTGGCCTACTCCAGCTTGGTTTTATACTAATAAAAATACATTAGAAATTGCTGAGTGTTTAATTGAGTACGAATATTCTCAAAGCGTTTATTCAATGATGAAACTTATTTTTGCTGCTTTAAAGGGGTAATTATTAAATTTTATAATAATAAAAACTGATACAACTTGATCCTCTCTTCAAAATAGAATACTGCTATATTTCCTTGAATTAGCATGTTTTAAGGAATTTCTTTGGGGGTGAACTGGTTTCGACGGAGAGAGTTGAGTGAAAGGAGCATGCAGGGGTTGGTTACAGCGCCTCTTTAAAACGTTGTGGCAGCCAGAAGTGGCAAAAACACTAATCTAGCTCTCGCTGCCTAAAAAACACAGAGCCGGTGACTTGGGTGCGGCAGCACGTGCATTCAAAATCGCCGTTAATTTACGTGCGGGTACGCTCCGACTTCTGTTCGTAGTTTGACTTACCTATTAATCGAACTGGCTTGTGTAGTAGGGTGTCTTTCCCCGGCTATCAAGTAAGATTTAATGAAAGAAGAAGCATGTGGCGCCAATTGTGATGCCTATCCGGACCCGGGTTCGATCCCCGGCACCTCCACCAAAAACCCTACTATATGTAGGGTTTTTTTATGAAATCTATTTAAAAAATAAATATTCAATAAACATATAAATTATAATTTTTTTATATTCTATAATGGCAAAACACGACATCCATCTTTTTTTTCTTTACTTATAGAAGTTGGATATACTCTTCTAGGCAAAACAATATTTGGAGTTGTTTGAACAAAAGAATTATTATCTGTAATTTCAATAAAAGAAGCTTCCCAACCTTTTTCTGGCTTTTTAATAACAATTTCTAATCGGTGATTTTTGGGAATAAGATATTCAGTTTCTGTATATTTTATCCCACATGCAAATCTAAAATCTCTTTCGGTTTCATTTTTTGCTTGCCATAAAGAAATTTTTTTAACATCTTTAGTTAAAGTAACTCTAAATTCTATTAAGTTTCCCATGTCTTTTTCTAAAATTTTATAAGAGATTATTTTTGATTTAAAATTTGAATTCAAATTATTACTAAAAGAAATAATTGAATTTTCAATAATGGGTTTAGATATAAAATGGCTTGAGTTTGGTACATATTTTAAATAAGTCTTACCAGGAATATGATTATAATTTTCATAAATACTATCTGGAGGGAAAAAATCGTCGCCGCTAGAACTTATAATAAATTTTGGAATATTTAATCTCAATCTTTTGTCTGATTTTTTATATGCAATAGGATCTTCAATATCTAATAATTCAAGAAAGTTTTTATTTTCTAAATATTTATGCATGTTTTCTTTATAATATGGGTATAATGCAATAGGCCAATTATGCGCATATATTTTATATAATTTATTAAATAACTCTTTAGTATTATAAATATCAATTACTATTGGAATAATTGCTTTCACCCTAGAATCGGCAATAGTTGCTAACCAAGCGGCCCAACCTCTTTTAGAAGCACCGCTCATGATAAAAGAATTTACATTATAATTAGTGCCTAAAAATTCATGTTGAACTAAATCCATAGTTTTTATTGCAGACATGGCCATTGGCAAATGAAGTAAATTAATTTTATTTTTTATAGGATCATCAATATAAAGTTTCCAAGTATGAGCTACTAAATAATCTTCAGATAGATTTGGGTTTGTTGGAAATGAAATAGGCTGATTTGGAACTAGATCAACCGAAATTACCATTGAATGGGTTTGTTTTGCTATGGAAAAAAAATCTATTGTATTTTTTTTAATATTGTTATTATCTCCTGAATCAATATATAAGATTGGAGTTGTTGACTCCCTATAATTATCAGGTAAATAAATAGAAACAGTATGAACCCATTCATTTTTGTTTGTTTCAATTTGTAGAGGATAATTTTGAGAAAAAAGTTCAAACTTTAATAATCTTCCTTCATTTAAAATTCGTTCTTCTGAAAGTTTTTTATAATTTAAAGGAGTATCTTTGTGCATAAATGTCATACAATTTAAAGCGCTTAAATTACTTGGACAATTAGAATTTGAATAAATATTTTCTGAAAATAAAGCAGGAAGAAAGAAAGTTATTAGCTTTCTTAGAGTTTTATAATGATTCATATGCTCCTCGTGATACTCTTAAGAAATAGACTTTAGGGCATATTTAATATATATAAAAATTCAAATTTTGCGAGCAATTAATATTCCTAAAATAGCTGCAAAAGTTCCTATAATGGGGCTTAAAGAAATATACAAAAATCCTTGAATGTATTTTAAATTTTCAAACATTTTTATTGCGTCCAAACAGTAAGATGAAAATGTTGTAAACCCTCCTAAAAAACCAATCATAATTCCAGCTCTTAATTCAGGGGAGATCTGGTTTTTTTCAGAGCCCAACACAAATACGATTCCAATTAAAAAAGCCCCTAATATATTAATAATAAAAGTGTCATATGGAAAAGAAGTATTAAAAATTTTTTTAAATATTATTCCAATAAAATAGCGGCTAAATACTCCTAATAAACCAAAAATACCAACATATAATAATGTCATTAAAACCTCCTAATGTAACCATTTTGTCATACTTTATTTTAAATAAACAGATAATTTTTAGATATTTACATAAATTTAATAAAAAAAAATAAATAAACATTGCAAAAATAGTTTTTGCTAGTATAATGTCACAGCTTATTTGGTAAGAGAATGTTATCTTTGGTGTTTTGTTACTTAACAACTGATTTTTCTGCTTACTTCATTACTTTAAGAGTATTTAAATTATCATAGAGTATTTCAATGAAAAAAAATTATTATATTATTTGTTGTGCATTTACATCAGTACTTTTCTTATTTTCTTGTAAAACAACAGAAAAAATAGATAAAAAAGAGAATGCTAATTATACTTTTGAGAAAGTAAAATGGAACTCAGTACAACTAAAAGAAGATAGCTCAAAAATTGATAATTTAAAATTAGCAATTGAGTCAAATTTAAAATGGCTTAAAAGAAAAAAAGAAGACTCAATATTTAAATACAATGAGATTTCGTTTACTACAAAGGATTTTATATGCACTACCAATTCGTTCCTAAATGATATATCTGATAAAAATTTCATTTCTGAAACTATGCTAGAAAAACACTTTGATATTTATAAAATTGAAATAAAAAATGAAAAACCAGTATTATTTACTGGTTATTACATTCCTTATGCAGAAGCAAGTGAAATAAAAACTTCTAAATATAAAGTACCTGTTTATAAAACCCCCTCCGATTTAATTACAGTAAATCTTGAAGAATTTAATCCAGATTATAAAGGAAAAGTAATTAGAGGCAGAGTTCATAAAAATAAGCTTGTTCCATACTGGACAAGACAAGAAATATCAGAAGGAAATAAACTTCAAAATAAAGATTTAGAAATTGCTTGGGTAAAAAATAAAACAGACCTATTTTTTATTGAAATTCAAGGTTCTGCTTTATTAAGTTATCCTGATGGCAGCAAAAAATATATTCACTATGCTTCTCAAAATGGAAGAGAATATAAGCCAATAGGCTCTCTTCTTTTAAATGAGGGTATTCTTAAAAAAAGTGACGTTTCAATGCAGACAATCCGTGCTTGGCTAAATCAAAATCCTAAAGAAGTGCAAAGAGTTTTAAATTTTAATAAATCTTTTGTATTTTTTAATTTAGAAAATGAAGGTCCATTTGGGAATATAAATGTTAAGCTAGTAGGCGGAAGAAGTATCGCAGCGGATCAGAGAGTATTACCAGCTGGTACTTTAACTTTATTAGATTTTCCAATGCCTATTTTACCAAATGAAGCAATAAATAGCTCGTCTAAAAGCAATTCATTTTCTCAACTCGCTTTTGTTCAAGATACTGGTGGGGCTATTAAAGGGCCTGGAAGAGTTGATGTATTTTGGGGTGAAGGTGATGAAGCGGGAGAAATTGCTGGCGTAACAAAACAATCAGGTTCTTTATATATTTTAGTTCCAAAATTGAAATGCAGTGAATCTTTGCTTGTTTCTAACAAATAAAAATAATTAAATAATAACAAAATTTAATAAGTCAAATAAAAGTATATCCCCGATATTACTTATTATTATTTCATTATTTTTAAAAATAAAAACCGTCAAAAAATACTTTTTTATTAAATTAATCAAATTACGAAAAGTATTTAAGGAGGATCAAATAATGGTAAGATCTTTTTTAATTGCTTTTATAACTATGCTTGTTATTTTGGGAAGTGGTTTTTTAATTCAAAGTTGTAGTAGGCCAAATGAAAAAAACATAGCACTTTATGGAGCAGATTTTTAAACACATTATTACGATGAAGTACTTGGTTGTTCTGAGTTAAAATATGTTACTATAATTTTTATATTTTATATAATAACTGGATCAATACCTAAGTTTTTAAAACGCTTTTTCCAAGGAATTCTGTTTGTTAATAACTTATTTTTAATTTCTTCCAAAGAATAGCCCTTATCTTTTTCTAATGATAAATCATAGTAGTGCGTATTTTCTAAGTCTAAAAAATTTTGCTTATAATTTGAATATAATATTATTTCTTTATTAAATTTATTTTTTCTAAGTATTTTTGAGAAATTAATATTTAAAATATTTCTACTTCCATAAATTATATCAGCAATGATATAATCAAAAAAATTAAGATTATTAATATGTGAATCTATAAACTCATCTGGATCATTAAAAAAGAATAAATTACATTTTTCATCAAGATTAGATTTCCAAATGTTTTGGTAAAATTCCTCATCATCTATAATTGCAATATTGATCATATAAAAAATCCTTATTTAGAAACAGTTGGAATTAGTATTAATATCTCAACATTTTTATCTTTTAAATTGCAGGTTATAAAACCTTCGTGTGATTCTATAAATTTTTTGACAATTACCATATCTAGATTATTATTTACATTATTTTTATTTAAGTAGAATGGAGCAAGTATTTTATTAGCGTCATTTTTATCAATTAAAATTCCATTGAATGTGAAAACAATTTTTAAAAAGTTTTGTTTTTTTATTTTTGTATATTCCATTAATATGAAATAATTATTCTTTGATTTTATGTTTTTTGTGATATATTTATCTATTAAATGAAATGATTTTATCAAATTAATTTCACTGCAATATAAATAATTATCATTATTTATATTGTTTATAAAATTTGAATTTAGACATAAATCTATTTTGATTTTTTCTATAAGATCAAATATACTTATTTTTTTAAAATTATTATTTTTATTTTCTGTATATTCCAGTATGGATGTTGAAAATGATTCAATATTTATAATGCTTTTATTTATTTCAGATAGAATTATGTCGTTTATTTCATTTGACTGTTTTTTCTCTATATTGTTTATATATAATTTTAATAAATTAAATGGTTTTCTAAGGTCGTGTGAAAAAAATTTATTTAAATAATTATTAAATTCTTTTGAGAAGATGTATTCTTTATTGTTTTTTAATTCTTTATTTTTGTTAAGGTATAATATAATTAAAAATAAAAAAAGTAATAAAGTAAATATAGATAAATTAATTACATTTATGAAATTAATTGGAATTTCATAATTTATTATAGCCACTTCTTTTTCATTGATTAATATTGGAGAGCTTTTTTTAATTGAAAAAAAATTATCTTTAGATAATTTATCGATGTAAATATTTTTATCAATTTTTATTAAATTATTTTCTTGATTGTTAATTTCAAATTTAGATACACTTTCTGGAATAAGATTAGTATCTATTATTTCATTTATATTATAGTTATTGTTTTTAATTGATTGTTCTATTTGGGTAGAAATATTTTGAATGTTTTTTATTACAAAATTAATATTTGTTTTTTTTGAATTATATAAACTTAGAATTAGAATTAATACGCCAGTAAAAATAATTATAAAACTTAAGTTAACTGCATTTGTTTTTTTTAAAAAAAGATTCATAAATTCATTTCATTTTTAAAATTGGCTTTGATAAATTTCAGATTGAACAATATCTTTAGGTTTTTCTAAATTGGCATAGAACTCTTTGTTAGGTTTATGAATAGGAATTTGAACAGCTGTTAGCTTCTCAAGAAACTTTGGATCTTTTTTGTTTAGTACAATTGTAAATGATAAATTATCTTTTGTATCTAAAATGATTCCCTTGATATTTTTACTTTTTCCCTCAAAAAACTCTTCTGCTCCAGAGATACTATGAAAATCTTCAAAGTTATTTTTGATGAAAGTCTCAAGGCTATTTTTTATATTTTTAGAAATTAATTTGTCATTATCGTGAAATAGATTTTTTTTTAATTTAAATTTATAAATCAATTGATTTTTAGAAATCAAATGATTATTTATTAAATAAGGTATAATAACTTCATTTTTTATGATGAATAACTGAGCATGTAATTTTTCATTTGAGTGATTATTTGAACTTTCAAATGTATTTTCTTTAGCACTTAATTTTAAATCGCTAGAAATTAGGTTATGGCTATTATTTAGACCATTTGCAGAATTAGTAAGCAAAAAAACGTTAGTATAAATTAATATTTTTTGTTTTGAAAATATACTTAGCATAATATATTAGTTCTTTTAATTAGAGTTATGTGAATTCATTAGGTTAAAAAACAACCGGATGTTACTCAAACTTAATTTTTTTCAAATAGAAGTCCTTTAAAAATATGAAAAAGACATAACGTCTATAGTATTTTTCTTTTTTAATGTCAATAATATTATTTTTAGAAAATTTCTTTTTTGAAATAGAAAAAAAAATCGTCCAAAAACATTAATGTTTCCTTATTTCAATGAAATATATTGGTAATCTATTGCAAAAAATTTGAACAATTTAAGCTATGTTATTTTAAAAAATAAATTTATTTACAGCAAAAAAGATTGCTTTTATAAGATTTTAGTTTATTTCTTAAAAGTTAACTTTGTTAACTTATACCTAGAAGGAGTAAGAACTTGGCAAAAAAAAAATATACCAACACTTCTAATGATTCTATTTGTGATGAATTAAATGATCAAGATTCAGATAAAGAGTTACAAGAGCACGAACGTGAAGAAATAAGAAAACAATTATCTCATTTTCTAATTAATTTTAGAGCTACAAACAGATTCACACAAGCACAAATGGGATCCAAGTTAGGGTGTTCTCAACAGCAATATAAAAGAGTAGAAGATGGCGAAGAGGAAAGAATAGCGAATGCTATATCCTATATTAAAAAATTTGCAGATTTGAATGGAGGAAAAAAAGTTTCTGATTTTGTAGGCTATTTAATAAATGAACCTCCCCAAATGAGAGCTAGTAATTTATCAACAAATGAACAAATTTTACTTTCTAGTTTTGCAAGTGTTGATAGAGAAGATCGAAGATTATTTATTGAGGGTTACTGTAAAGACAATAACGGTCTTAAGTTTGCTAAAATAATAAAAATTTTAAGCATGATTCCTAACCTCAGTAATGAGTTTTTAGATCTTTATACTTTTGCTCTTCTTGAGAATAAATCAAATCCTGATTTTATTGATATAGATGAAAAAAAAGTAATGTTTGATAAGCTTCGTGAAAAACAAAAAAGAAGTTATAAGAAAAAAAATATAGAATTAATTAAAAATTAGAAAATAATTAGCTATTATTTATTTTTTCGTCATACCATTGATGAGCAAAGTGTACCAATTCTCTTTGGTTTATTAATTTTGAGTCTGCATTTCCTATTTTGCCTCTTTTAAATATATGTTTTTTTTCAAACTCATTGCCAATTGTGTTAAAAAACTCTGTTGAATAACATGCTTGTTTATAATTTTTCCATTCTCGTTCCCCTTTTTCATTATATATAGGGGAGCCTTTTTTTTCTTGAGGGTAGTGCCTACATTTTTCTTCTGCTAAATGGAGGGATGTGTTACTTTCATGTGTAACTCCAATGAGTAAGATATGTCCATTTAGTGAAAAAATTTTGTTCAATGGTGATTTATCTCCAAAGCCATGATCCAAAGAATGTTTTTCAATAATCTTTTCCGCTTTCTTACCCCAAGCAGAAAAAGAACAAGTTGGATGATAACTTCTAACAACAGAACGAAAATTTCGAAATACTTCAGGAACTACTCCAATTTCATAAGTTGGAGTATGAGTTTGATCAAATGGTGGCATTGTTTCTTTAATTATTTCCCACCAATCTTCGGGTACGGCTGGTTGAGTCCAATCTTTAGGGTCGCTTAAATCTGCGGAGTGGGATGGCATTATTAAAGTCCCCTCTTTTGTTAAAACCTCTTGAAGCGCTAATATTAAAGTTACAGCGCCGCCGTTTATCCAGCCTATTTTACTAAGAGATGTATGAACAAGAAGTACCATTTCTGGTTCTACACCTAAATGAAAAAGATCTTTTTTGAGAGACTCTATAGTATTTGGTAAATTTGTATTAGATATAATTTTTTTTATACCCATAAATATATCCCTTTACAATGGAATTATAATATAGAATAAATAATTTAAACAATAAAGTAAATAATATATTTATATATTTAGATTTAAAATAAATTTTAAAAAATAATATTCATTAATTTTAAAACTTATAAAATAAAAAAAATTCTTATTTACAAATAAAATTTTTAACATCATATTATCTTTTCTGTTTTACAATGGCTACTTTTTTTATAAATAATAGGAGAATTTTTATGATCAGCAAAGAAATAGAAAAATTTGATATTAAAAATCCTTTTAAAAGTCGTTACAACAATTTTATAAATGGACATTGGGTATCTCCAATTAGTGGTGAATATTTTCCTAATATTTGTCCTATTTTTGGTAAGACATTTACAGAAATAGCAAGATCATGCAATGCTGATATAGAAATGGCAATCGATGCCGCTCATTCAGCAAAAACCTCATGGGCAAAAACCTCAAATACAGAAAGAGCTAATATATTATTAAAAATAGCTGATCGAATGGAAGTTAATCAAAACATACTTGCTCTTGCAGAAACAATAGATAATGGAAAACCAATTCGAGAAACAAGAGGAGCTGATGTTCCTTTAGCTATAGACCATTTCAGATATTTTGCGAGTTGTATAAGAGCTCAAGAAGGTTCTATAGGGCAGCTTGATAAAGATACAGTTGCTTATCATTTTCATGAACCTTTAGGTGTCGTTGCGCAAATTATTCCTTGGAATTTTCCATTGCTCATGGCGGCATGGAAAATTGCCCCTGCTTTGGCTGCAGGTAATTGCATTGTATTAAAACCTGCAGAGCAAACCCCGGCTTCTATTTTAGTATGGTTAGAAATAATTCAAGATCTTCTGCCTCCAGGTGTTTTAAATGTTGTAAATGGATTTGGTTTAGAAGCTGGAAAACCATTAGCATCATCAAATCGAATTTCAAAAGTGGCTTTTACTGGTGAAACCTCAACAGGAAGATTAATTTTGCAATACGCTTCGCAAAATTTAATTCCTGTAACTTTAGAATTGGGAGGAAAATCACCAAATATTTTCTTTAAAGATGTTTTATTAAAAGATGATGAGTTTCTAAATAAAGCAATTGAAGGTTTTGTAATGTTTGCTTTTAACCAAGGAGAAGTATGTACATGCCCTTCTCGAGCTTTAATACATGAATCTATTTATGACATATTTATTGAAAAAGCACTTGATAGAGTTAAACGAATTAAACAGGGGAATCCATTAGATCCTTCTACAATGATGGGAGCTCAAGTTTCATTAGAACAAATGGAAAAAATTATTTCATATATTGAAATTGGGAAAAATGAAGGCGCTCAAATGCTAACTGGTGGTAGAAGAAAAGAATTTAAAGATTCTTTATCTGATGGCTTTTATGTTGAGCCAACCGTTTTTAAAGGAACTAATGAAATGAGAATATTTCAAGAAGAAATATTTGGACCTGTTCTATCCGTTGCAACTTTTAAAGATGATGAAGAGGCTATCGAAATTGCAAATAGTACAAATTATGGTTTGGGAGCTGGTATTTGGACTAGAGACCTAGGAAGTGCATTTAAATTTGGCAAAGAAATTCAAGCAGGACGTATATGGACAAATTGCTATCATTTGTATCCTGCTCATGCCGCATTTGGTGGTTATAAACAATCAGGGATAGGGCGAGAAAATCATAAAATGATGCTCGAGCATTATCAGCAAACGAAAAATATTCTAGTTAGTTATGATCAAAATCCATTAGGTTTTTTCTAATAAATTTATTAATTATATAAATTAAAAACTACTTTATTCAAAGTTTTATAAATCTTAAAAATTTAAAAATATATTCAACAAATTGTGGTTGAATTTATTTTTTATTAGTAACAAATTATTCTAATAAAAATATAATTTATTTTTAACTTTATTTTTTATGATTATTTAAAAATTCATACTATTCTTTTTTTTTTAATAAAATGATTAACATTAATTTATTTTATTATTCTTGGTGGCCTCAATTTTTGGTTAAAATTTTGTTTTAATTGCATTTTAAAAGATTTAATAAAGATTAATTTAAGTTTATGATTTCAAAATTTATGAAATAATTATAAATTATTTTTTTAAAAATTAAAGTAAAATGAATTGACAATTTTTTTGATTTAATATATTTGAATCCTATTAATGCTTTAAAAAATATATCAAATTGAAAGGAAAATTAAATGAAATTTAATTTAATTGCTTTGTCTTTATTCGCTGTATCTTCTTTTGCAAATGCTCAAACTTTAACACCTAATCCAGGTGTTCCTGGTGGCGTTTCCGCAACTTCAATTCGTTGTGTTCCAACAAATCATATGGTTGGCGTAGATTATAGTATTACAATATTTACTCAAGCTTTAGCACCAGAGTATAATGTTAGAGGTGGTATTTTTAGTAAAATTGGAGTATATCCTGGGGCTGTTGCTCAAAATACTACAATGGAACTTCATAGTCAGACAGCTAAAGTAGCTACATTTAAAGTAGAGAGTTCAGACTTAATTGTAGTATTAGATAAAACAAATTATACAGCAGATGTTTATCGTGAAGGCCGTTCCCTACCATATTACGTTTGTGGAAAATAAACGAATTAAATTATTGTAAAAATAATTTAATATTTATGTCAAAAGAAAAAATCACTTCTTTTGACTTTTTTTTTATAATTATTCAATTTCAACTTTTAATTTCATATTAGGATGAAAAGCACATTGCAATTCCATTACACCTTTTTTATGAGTTTTAGGATCAATATATATTTCTGAAAATTTTCCAGGTTCCTGAACCTTAAGATCGATATTATTCCCTTCACTTTTTGAAAATACATTATGAACAACATTTGTATCTTCATTTATAAATTTTATTTTATCGCCTAATTTAACTTTTAAACTTTGTGTAGAAAAATTTTTATCTTTTTCTTTGACAATAAATTCTTTGCTATAAATTGAAGAAGTGAATAAAACCAATGTTACAATGCAAGAAGATGTTAATATTTTTTTCAACATAAATGACAATCCTTCTTTTCTAGTTTGTTGGTAGCGTCGGAATATCAAACGACAAATGTGAATCATCGCTTGTTAAAGTCTTCATAAAAGAAATAAGATCCTTTTTTTCTTGTTCAGTTAACTTAAGTTCTTTTATATTTCTATCTACTGAAGGTCTTTTTGCAATTCCTCCTTTATTGTAAAAATCAATTACAGATTCTAAATTTTCCAATGAGCCATCATGCATATAAGGGGCTCTTCGATCAATGTTTCTTAATGTCGGAGTTTTAAAAGCATGTTCCATAGAAGCAATTGGAATTACATTAATCCTACCTTTATCAGAGTCTGGATGGCCTATGTCATGAAATGAATTGTCTGTAAAGTTCCATCCGGAATGACAAGAATCACAGTTTCCTTTTGAATTAAAAACCATGAACCCTTTTTTTGCTGACTCTGAAATTGCGGATTCATCGCCTGATATCCATTTATCAAACGGAGCTATTCCTGAAACAATACCTCTTTCAAATGTTGCTAAAGATTTAGCGACATTTGTTTCATTAATGGGTGATTTTTCATTTGGAAAAGCTTTTTGAAAAGCATCTTTATAACCATCAATTCGATTTATTTTTGAAACCATTTTATCTAATGATAAATTCATTTCTTTAGCAGACTGAATTGGTCCTAATGACTGTGCTTCTAGTGAGGGTGCTCTACCATCCCAAAATAAATTTTCTGACCAAGCTAAATTTAAAATAGTAGGCGTTTTACGGCCTAGTTGTTGGTGATTAAAGCCAACTCCTTTTGGTAAAGAATCTTGCCATGAAAATGAAGGATTATGACATGTTGCGCAGCTTGTTACGTTTGAGTATGATAATCGTGGATCAAAAAATAGCATTTTCCCAAGATCTTCTCTCTTTTTATTGTATAAATTATCTTTTGGATAAGGTATTTCATTTTGAGTTGGTCTTTTGTATGTTTTTTTTAATTTTTCAATGGTAAGATCTTCCATAGCAGATGCTAAATTATTAAAAGAAAATATGGATAAAATTATTATAATAAATTTTGATGACATTTAAATTTACCTTATTTTAAAGTTTGTAAAAAAATATCATACTTGGAAAATAAAATAAATATTTTAATTCATAATTTATTTTTATATTGTTATTAAATTATGAAAAACAACTAAAATTTAAAAATATTTAGCATAGGGATGATCATTAAATCCATTTTGGTTTGAATTTAATAATGCTTGTAATCCAATCATAGTGGCATTGTCTGAACAAAGTGAAGGTGGAGCAAAAATAACTTGTTTATTAATACTAGAAAAAATTTCTCTGAATTTTAAATTTTGTGCTACGCCTCCAGCTATCAATATTGTTTGAATTTCTGGATTGTCTTTTAAAGCATTTTCAACTCTATCATAGAGTTGATTAATAGCTGCTTGTTGAAATGCATATGCAATGGATTGTTTTTTTTCAATAGAAAGATCTTTTCCTGTAATTTTTCCTTTTTTAATTCCTGTTTCTTTACGAATGACTTCCATAACAGCAGTTTTTATACCACTATAAGAAAAATTATATCTATTTTCTTTATTAGATGGTTTACTTGGGAAAGAAAATTCGTTTGTATTTCCTTTTAATTCAGCTTCTTTTGCTAAAACTTCAATAAAAGGACCTCCAGGATAATTTAATCCAAGAAGTTTTGCTACTTTATCAAATGCTTCTCCACAAGCATCGTCTAAACTCTTTCCTAAAATTGTTTTCTCTTGAATAGATTTAAGCAGACTTAAATGGCAATGACCGCCACTTACTGTAAGAGCTAATGCGGGAAATGAAATTTTTTGAGTTTCATGCCATATATTAATATCATTTTTAGGTGTAAATTTTTTAAGAAGTAAAGCGGGTGCTAAATGAGCATCGACATGATTTACAGAAATAAGTGGTATTTGAAGTGAAAGCGCAAGTCCACGAGCAAAAAGAACGCCCACCATTAAGGCCCCAATTAAGCCAGGTCCCATAGTCACTGCTATTGCATTTAATTCAGAGTTTTTTATTTTAGCTTTAGTTAAAGCTGTATTTGTAATATCATAAATTTTTGCTAAGTGGTCTCTTGCAGCAACTTCAGGTACAACTCCTCCAAAAGGAGCGTGACTTTCATTTTGTGATTCAACTTCATGAGCAAGAATATTAATTTTTGTGATGTTACCTTGATCATCTTTTAAAGCTTTTATGATAGAAACAGCAGTTTCATCACAAGAGCTTTCAATTGATAAAATTGTTAATTGCATAATAATGTTATTGGCCTTGGGAAGATTGATTTAAATTCGAAAGATTAGCGAGTCTTCCAGCTGCGGCTTTTCCTTCTGGAATATTAGGAAAAGATTTCGCACATTCTTGATAGTAAGATTTTGCAATCGCATTGTTTTTTAGATAAACATAACTATCTCCTGCAAGCAGAAGAGCTCTAGCATATTTTGTACCACTAGAAAAAAAGTCTACATAATTAGAAAAATCAATTGCAGCGCCTTTATAATCTTGAGTTTTGAATTTTGCCTCAGCTCTATATTCAAGTGCAGTTTGAATCATAGAATCTGTTGCTTCTGCGGCATTAATAATTAATGAGCTTTGATCAATAGTTTGTTTCATGTTACCTTGTTCAAAAGAAGCTTTTAAACTTTTATTAATTTCTGCTTGAGTTTGCATTTTAGCAGGAAGTTTTCCTTTACGGTTTATTCCTACTCTCGAGTTTGCAGAAAGTTCAATTCGGGCAATTTGTCTTTGAATATGTGTTAAGCTATCAGAAGAACTATTAAGAGAAATAACGTTAGAATCAGAGCTTGTGCCGCTTCCCGCATTTTCTTCTATTCGTTTGATTTTTGTTTTTAACTCATCAACAACACCTTGTGTTAATTGCAATTGTGTTTGTAAACTTTCAACATCACTTTTAGAAGACAGGGCTGTCTGAGTGGTATTGGATATTTGTTGATCTCGTTTGTTCAGTTGTTCTTGCATTTGAAAAACTTGACCTTGCAACTGCGTAATTGATGTTTGCAATTGATCTTGTCTAGAAGATGTTAAACAACTTTGAAATAAAAAACTTGAAGTGGCTAAAACGACTACCATCTTAAAGCGGGAACCTTTTATTAAATTGCTGTTATTATTTATTAAATTTGTTCTATTAAGATTTACTAGATAGTCTTTCATTGGATTCTCCAAAAAGGCTTAGGTCAGCTTGTTAGTTTAAGACAAGGAATGGGTTAAAATTGATGAATTGTATTTTGTGAAATACATCGTCCTCGAATGATAATTATATATCTTACTTTTGTATTTGTTCAAACTCTATTCTTTGTCCGTTTTTTCACCATTACTGAGTTGTTCATCGGGAGGAATATAATCATCAGGATTGTCATATAAAATTTTAAGATCAACCCTTCTATTTAAGGCTCTATCTTCTGGAGTGTCATTCTCTGCAATTGGTCTAGTATCACCAAAACCAGCTGGATAAATGGCTCCCTTTTTAAAATTTCCTGTTTCAATAAAAAATTTGGTTACAGCTGTAGCTCTTAAGCAACTAAGTTCCCAGTTTGTTAATCCATTTCTTTCAAATGCAATATTGTCTGTATGTCCTTCAACACGAATTAATCTGCCAATCCCTTTTAGGACATCTGCCACCCCTTTTAAAAGTGTTTTTGTTTCTGGTTTAAGTTCATAGGAGCCAGGATTAAAAAGAACTCGTGATAATAATGTTATTCTTATTCCATCTGGATCTCTTGCCACATAAATAACTCTATCTGCTGGTTTTTGAGCACTATCTGGAAATTGTTTTGCCCCATAAAGTCTTTCTGATAATTTTTGTTCAATTGCTTTTGCTTGAGCTGCAATAATAGCAGCTCTTTCTCTAATAATTCTTTGTAAAAGCTGTTCTCTACTTGTATTTCCTTTTACGTATTTAAAAATACTTTCCATTGAGTTTGGTCCTCTGGGAATAGTCCCATCTTCCTTGGGGACTTCTTCTTTTATACCAAAGGCAACCTGCATAGATTCTGTTACTTGTTTTACTTTAGAAGTATTAACAACGGCAATAGCATAAAGTACCACAAACAAAGCAAACAATAATGTCATCATGTCCGCAAATGCGACAAGCCAACGTTCATGGTTTTCAAATTCGGGGCACTTTTTCTTTTTTGGCATTAGTGAGTCATTCCATGGAGACGTTCAACAAGTACTTTTGGAGCTGTTCCTTGAGCAATTCCTACAATTCCTACTGCAATCATTTCTCTAAATACTTTTTTGTGATGGCACATTCTTTTTATTTTTTTTCCTGCCGGCAGTGCAAATAGGTTGGCAAGAGCAACTCCATAAAGCGTTGCAATAAATGCTGTTTTAATCCCTGGTCCAATTTCTGGCGGGTTATCTAGGTTAAGCATTACCACCATGAGTCCTAAAACGGCCCCAAGAATTCCAATGGTAGGAGCAAAGGCACCCATATCTTCCCAAAATTTAGCAGCGATTTCTTCTTCTTCATACATCATATCAATTTCTGAAAATAGGGTATTTTCTATGACAATGGCATCTGTGTTCATGGACACCATTTCAATGCCTTTTTTCATTAAATGATCATCTAATTTGTCAATTTCTTTTTCTAAGGCAAGGACACCATCTTTTCTGGCTAATTGTGCTAATCTTTCTATTGTTGAAATTGCCCCTTCTGGGTCCATTTTAGGTCCATTTAAAAACAGTCCTAGCGATTTAAACGAAAAAATAACGTCTTTCATAGGATAAGCTGTCATAACGGCAGCCATAGCCCCAACTCCCACGATCATGGCTGCAGAACCGCCCCATAACATTCCCACTTGCAAACCTTTTAAAGCGGCTGTTCCTACTACGGCAATTATACCAAGTATTGGACCTATAATACTCGAAAGTTCCATCTATAAACCTCTTTTTTCATTGATATAATTTTTAAATTCCGTTTTTTCTTTCTGCAGCCTTTCTAAAAATAAACAATATTATTAATAAGTTTAAATAGATAAAAAGATTATTTAAATCGTGGAAATTGACATTATAAGAAGAATTTGCAGCTAAAGGAGCTGAAAATGAAAATGACTTTAATAGATTTAAGCAAAGTAAATTTGACTTTAAAATGATACCTTTCCGACCGATTCATAAGTGAGACGTGTAAGTTCATATTTTGGAGCGTTTATGTCCGATTCTTCTGCAGACAATAGAGGAAGTCCAAGATTCATCAGCAAGGCTATAGTCCAAATTCATTCTGATGATGACTCTACACCTATTATGGGTACTATTAATAATATTTCTGCAGGCGGAGTTAGTCTAAACTTAGAAGTTGATAATATAAAAAGAGGCTATAAGGTAGGATGTTTTGTTACTTTTGAGATGCCTGTCCGCATGTTTGGAATTGATAAAGATGATAAATTAAAATTAAGAGCTGAAATAAAAAGAGCTACAAATTTAGGAAAAACAATATCATGTCAATTTCAAAATTTAAAAGATTCTGAAATATCAGTTTTAAATAAAGGTTTAAGAATTCTTGAAATAGTAAATAAGATCTCTAGCAAAAATGCATCCTAAATTTAATAATTTTTTTGTATCTTTAAATAAGTTCCATCATCATGAATGTCTTTATTTATTTGGTTTAATTTATTAATTATTTCGTCGCTCGTTTCAATATTAAAAGCAGCATATAAAACCGAGTTTTTAATTGTAAAAACAGGAGCTATATTATTAATTTTAAATTTTTTAAATTGCCAACTGCCTAGCTGTTTTCCAGAAGCCCAAAGATCAATTCTTCCTGCTTGTAATTTTCTTTCATTATTAATGTCGTTATTTGTATCTTCTACTTTAAAATTTAAACTACGTAAATAAATAGATGTAGCATCATCTTTATAGCATCCAATAATATATTTTTTTGCATCTTCCATTGAGTTTATTTTTATTTTAGGTTTTTTTGTTTTAGGATCTATTAATGAGAAAAATACCCAACTATTTTCACCTATAGGACCAACCCATTTAAATAAATTTTCCCTTTCAGGTGTTCTTGATGCTGCAAAAACAACAGCATTTTTTCTTTTTAATGCGAAATTATATGCTCTTGCCCATGGAAGTAATTCCATATTATATTTTATTTTTGCGCGTTTAAATATTTCTTTTAAGGTTTCTGTTGCACTTCCCGTAATTTCATTTTCATTGTCACCTGTTTTTTCATCTAATGGCATATTATAAGGAGGATAATCTTCCGTATATAAATTAAATATTTCTTCAGCATGAACTTTCTTTAAAAAAGAATTAAATATAATAAATATTACTATAGTCATTTTCAAAACTGAAAAAATATTTTTCATAAAATAAATAACCTTTCAAATATTATTTCTTAATTATATATCTAAATTTAAATAAAAAATAGAACAACAATTAATAAGAGAAACTTATTAGCTGTTGTTCATATTTATTATAAAAAAGAATGATAATTATTGTCTATGAAGTAATATTCCATAAGAATTTGAGTTTATGAAATTATATAAGATATTATTATATATCCTAGAAGCAAAGTTAGTTTCATAATAGTTATTATTATCAATTTTAAATAATAAAGTGTTGTTATCTATTTTACGAAATATTTGTGAACATTTTTTTGATGGGTCTTCACATTCTGTATAAGAAAATTTGAATGAATTATCGCTCGCGTCATTTGATACTATATTGCTAATTCCCCTGTCAAATGCAAATATTTCATATCTACTATCATTCGTTATACAAGAGTCAATTGAAAATGTTTGCATTTTGGTCGGAGTGATAACTATTTTTACCTGATAGTTCTGTCCATAAATATAACCACTTTTTGCTTTATAACAATCAGATAGCCAAGTTCCAGAAACATTGCTTGGCGTTGGCGTTGGCGTTGGCGTTGGCGTTGGCGTTGGCGTTGGCGTTGGCGTTGGCGTTGGCGTTGGCGTTGGCGTTGGCGTTGGCGTTGGCGTTGGCGTTGGCGTTGGTGTTTGATCATCATATACAATTGTTTGATCTACGGCTTTTATATTAAAATAGTTATAAGTCATATAATAATCGCCTTCATCGCCAGCGTAAGATCCCCAAGAGTTTCTTATCTTTAGCAACTGTTGATTATCATCAAATCCCGTAATTATGACTTCATGGCCGCCGTATCTTCCACCACATGTCGCATCATTGCTATTTGGACAGGTCCATAAACTTTCAGATTCTTTTGTTTGAATTCCATTATTTTTTATTACTTTAACTTTTAAAGCAGGAACATAAGAAAATGCCATTAATACTCTGTGACCTGAACGAATCGCATTTTTAACTTCATTTAAATCGGAACGCATATATTTTGTATTGATTAAGTTTAAAAAAGTTTTGTCACTATTTGCCTTATAAGCATTTAAATCAACTGTTTGGCTTGGATTCGGATAACGCACTCCAAAGCAATTATTTTTCTTTACAATTCCATATTGCTTTAAAGGATCTATAATTTGGCTTGGAGCCCATGCCCCATTCCAATAATTTTCTCCAAGAGTTGCATCTAACGCTAAAGAACATTGTTGATCAATATAATCGCCTTGTTTGAACCTAGCATTTAGAGCACCTGTTGTTGCAAAGGTAACACATGTTCCGAACGGGTTTTGATCTAGAACGGGGACATTTGCCATGCCTAAATCATAAGATCCAATTGAGTCTTTAAAACTTATAATTCCATTGCTATAATCTTTTTCTCCTCCATTTGCGATCATCTGTTTTACGCCAAGTTTCATTTTTGTAATCATTTTAGGCGTATGCGTGATTTTCATAAGTTTTACTTTTTTTTGATCAAATGTGTCTAAAGATTCATAAAGATTATTTATATAAGCTGATTTTTTAAATAGATTTTTATTTACATTAATTGTTGTTTCAGTAGAGCCATCAATATTAAAAAACTCTTTAATATAAAGAGGTTCATTGTTTGCAAAAGAGTTTGACGATAATAAATTTACAAGGCAAAATAATAACAATATTCTTTTACTAAAATACATATATTCTCCTTTAAAAGTTTAAATTATAAAAATTAAATATCCTTTTAATTTCCCCCTTCTGATTCTTAAATGTTTTGTACTTTTTAAAATTAGAATTATTTTGCTTAAGAAATGATTAAAAAATGATTAAACTAAAACAGACAATTATCTATTAGAAATAAATAAAATATGTTGGATTTTTATATTTTGATTTGTATTTGTCTTTTATATTAGTTTGTTAGAAATCAAAGTGGTTGGGGGTCTTATTTGTAATGAAATATCTATTATATGTTCCATCGGCTTTACAGTGTAAATAATTGGGGGCAGAAAACCAGTCTGGACCTACAATAAACTTTGTTCCGTTGACATTTGAGTCTATGAAGACATGTATGTGTCCAATAAATAGAGTATCAATTTGTTTTTTATTAATTTCCAAGTATTCATTTAAGTAACCTGTAATACAAAATCTTAAAAACGAGGATTGAAGAGCATTATACTCTCCTTTATTTCTACTTCTTTTTGCATATTTTGTGCATATAAAGTGCATTAACCAGCCACTAAAGAATAAATTAGCTATTTTTTGAAAAAGATAAGACTTAAAAAAGGCACGTGGTTTATGATAAGTTGGAGAACAAACAACGTTATCGCCATGGCGTAAAATGACATTACCAAAATTTTGATGCTGAAATTCAATAATGCAGTCACCATAATCTGTAAAATATTTATCTAGTTTTTTAGAATGAAAATGTTCAAAACCAAAATCGTGGTTTCCTTCAATAAAATAAATTGAAATTCCAAGAGATTTTATTTCATGAAATTTATTAAAAACATTTTTCCATAGTTTTATAAAGAAGCTCTTAGATACTGTTATAAAATCAAAAATATCTCCAAGTAAAAAAATAGCTTCTATTTCAGATGTTTTATTTTTTTTCTCTAAAATAAATTTATCAAGGGTTTCAATGAATAATTTAGTAATATGATTTTCAGGTTCTCTTAAATGAACATCAGAAATAATAACAAAATTTTTTATTTCTTTTATATTAATTGTTCTCACGATTTTATCTTTGTTACCCCACTTAGTTTTAAAAGAATATTAAAATCATCTGCAATAAATGAGTCATTTTCTAAAAATTTATTTCGTTTTTCTTCTGAGCATTTCATGCAGATATAATGAATCATATAGCCTTTCTTTTTGTGCATAGACCAAGCTACAGGTTTTAAAGTACCTTTGCATTCAGATGCTCTATCGCCTGGGTTATTATCTACATGTATGCTGAATAAGCATTTAGGGCAGTGATCCCGACAGGTACTTTGAGCTTGCGGAACGGAAAAATGGCAATTTAAACATGTAAAAGATTCATTTATTTTTGTAAAAATTGGATCATCTAAAGACATTAGGAATTGTTTCTCATATTCATAAGAGCTTTTGTGGCATCGTCTTGGCTAGAATTTGGATTTTTTTCAAGCCAATCAATAAACTTTAATATAATATTTTTGTTTACAGCTCCTGCAATACGATATCTAACAATAGAATTTTTATCTATAAAAAATGTTTCAGGTGTTCCTGTAACTCCATATTGGATAGAAATTAGTCCTTTTGTATCTTGCACTACAGGGAATGTTTGACCGTAGTTACTTTGCCATTGTGAAATAGCTTCTTTATCATCTTGAATATTTATACTGACAAGTTCTGGGTTGGTTGCACTATTTAAAGATATTGTTTGGTAAAAATTTTCAATTTCTGGTGCTTCACTTCTGCAAACAACGCAATAAGAAGACCAAAAATTTAATACGACCCATCTTCCTTTATTGAAAGAGTTTTCAGAATTAAAAGATCCGCCTTGTGAAATAGGAGCCGATATAATTGGTGCTTTTTCACCAACTAATTGGCTTGGTGTAAAATTAGGGTCTTGTTTTAAAGCATAAATCATTAAAGACATAAAAAATATTAAAATAGAACCCGATATAATTAAATTTTTTTTATTAAAATTCTTTTTTTGCATTTGTATTCTCTGTTTTGGATGACTTTATTTGGTTTTTTTCAATATTTTGATCTTTTAAAATGCTATCTAGTAGTTTAGCTTCCTTCATTTGTTTGTGATCTTTTTTAGTGTCATATACTTCACTATGTTTAACCATAAGCAAATTTGCAGATATTAATTTTTCTTTTTGAGTTGCGTCAGGATTACCAATAAGTCGACCTTCAACAACGACCCCTTGTCCTTCTTTAAAAAGATCAGGAGGAATTCCTTTATAATGAATTTGAAAATCGTGGCCCTCTAAATCTGTTATTTTAAATTTAAGATCACTTGCTTTGGGGTCCCACTGTTTTGAACCAGTTAAAACTAAACCAGAAACTCTAAATAACTTTCCATCAAATTTAATTGGATTAGCATAAACTTCTGCAGGTGTATAAAAAGTAACAGAAGATTCACTCCTTGTTGCTTGATATATGATTAAACTTAATGAGCCTACAACAATTAATAATCCTGCAATTTGTCCACCATTTAGTTTCATTCCTTTATATCCTCTTTTGGATTTAAATCTGACTTTTTGTCATTAAAAAAGCCTTCTTCATGCATTGCTTTTAAACTTTTTTTTCGTGAATAAATTGACATAAAAATATATAAAAAAAGACTGATTGCAACAAATATATAAGTTGAATATACAAAAATTTGCCAACCTGTATTTCCATATTCTGAATTCATTGTTCACCTCTAGCAGATTCTAATGTTTCTTTAGCAGAAATAGATTGTCTTCTTATTTTATAAATTGCGATGCTTAATAAAAACATTGCTAAATAATTAAATAGTAAAACCAATGTAATATCTAAAGATGAATTTTGAGTTTTTTCAGCAAATGTTTGAGGTTGATGAACGGATCTCCATAAATTTACGCTATAATATACAATTGGAACATTCACAGATCCAATAATAGAAATAACAGCCGACACATTTCTTCTTGTTTTTAGATCGGGCGTAAAATGGCGTAATACCAAATAACCACAACAAACTAAAAACATAACTAAGCTTGAAGTTAATCTTGGGTCCCAGTCCCACCAAACACCCCAAGTTGGTCTTCCCCAAACACTTCCTGTAATTAAAGTTAATAATGAAAATATAGTACCAAGTTCAATCGCAGCATGACTACTTCGGTCAAATATTTCAGATTTTTTTGTATTAATTAAAGTAAGAATTGCAAAAATAGCACTTAAAAATACCCAAAAGAAAGCACACCAAGCAACAGGAACATGTACAAAAATGATTCGATAAACATTACCTTGATCTATATCTGTTCCAACATAAAAAAGGGCTAAATACCATCCAATTATTTGTATTAAAGAAAAAAGGAATAAAAAAGTATTCCATCTCTTTATTGGTTTATTTATTGTATTTGGTATTTCATAATGAATCGATTCATCTATTTTCATATATGTCTTATTCCTGAAGAAGGATGTCACTTAGAAGAAAGCCAAGAGCTGTAAATAAAAGTGGATAAGCAATTAAAATGGTCCACCAAGCATCTGAGCTAAAAGCTCCAAGTAACGAGTTGTTTCCTACCTGAATTGTTAATGAAACTGCAGCCAGTAAAATTCCGCTTTGAAGAGGGAAAAAAAGCATAGGCAACAATATTTCTTTTGCTAAGCTTCTTGCTGTTAAGCATGATACCAACGCCCCTAAACTTGCAGTACCAATGTTAAAAATCAAGCTTACAGGTATCATAATATTTAAAAGATCCACTAGGATATTACTAGGTATATTATATAATATTATCCATAAAAATGTAACTGGAATTTGCAATGATAAAATTTGTAGTGCTGTAAATGATATTTTTCCTGCTAGCAGAGCAGACTTCGATGTTTTTGACGATAATAAAAAGTCCATTGCATAGGATTCTTGTTCTGGGGCAAACATACGACTGATAGCAAGTATGGCAATAAATTCGTTAATTATCCAAAAGGATCCTATTTGAATATCGGCTCGATTTAAAGCTTCTGTGCCTAAACCAAATGGAAATAAAATTAATAAACAACATGCAAAAATAAGAGTTCCAAACCAAGAAGCTTTTCTAGCCCAAATTGATCTCATGCTTATTTTATTTATTAAAATAAAACTAAAAATCCAATTTGAAAATGTTATTTTGTTCTTTTTTGTTTCAGACAGCATTTTAGAGTAAAACCTTAATTTTAGATTTTAATTTTTTCTCACTTGGAATGAAATTTTCTAAAGAAATTTTTTCTTGGCACCAGTCAATTATATTTTTATCATGAGTAGCTACTATAATTGATGATGAATTATTTTGTTTTAAATCTTCGAAAATACTTATGCAAAGATTACTACCCAATTCATCGAGTCCATTTGTAGGTTCATCAGCTAAAATTATATTTGGTTTTATTAATATTAATCCAGCTAAACTCAAACGTCTTTTTTGTCCTGTTGATAATGTTCTTGCAATTTGATTTTCTCTATTTTCAAGACCCACTTTTTTTAAAGCATGTTTATAGTCTTCTAATGAAAATTTTAATCCAAATGAATTTGCAAAAAACTCTAAATTCCAAATGGCGCAATGATCTAATAAAAGCGATGGAATATTCGATAAAAAAACAGAAAGATGTTCATGTTTGGTTTCATTATTTGGATAAATTTGTTCTTCCATCGCAATTACTTTTCCATTGTGCGGTTTAGAAATACCTGCAAGAACTCTTAATAATGTTGTTTTTCCTGTTCCATTTGAACCCGTGATTGCAATGGATTGCGATGGTTTTAGAATTAGAGAAAAGTTTGTAATGAGAGTATGAAAACCAACCTTTAGTTCAATATTTTCGCATGAAAGGTAACATGACATTCTAATTCATTATCTTTCTTCAGCTTCATTTTGAAGTGAAATAGTATCTAAAATTGTAAATGAAGAACCATGGGTTTCCATAATTCCTGCTTGTTTAAAATCAGCAATCGCTCTACTTACGGTTTCTGGTGTTACATCGGCCAGTTCGGCAATGTCTCTTCTATTTAGAGGAGGCTCAAAGTTTTGTGCACCTTCATCCGCAAATAAATTAAAAAGTTCAAATATGACTGATGCTACTCTATTTTTTGCAGGGCGGTAAAGATCGGATTCGATTCTTTTTTCAAGTCGAGAGAGTTCGTTGCAAAATATTTTCATAAATTGTAATGAAACTGCTGGACTGCGTTGTATTAAGTCTAGAACAATTGTTTTTTCAATTGAAAAAACTTCGCTGTCTTTTAATGCTACAGAAGTTCTTCCGTATTTAAACTCTCCAAAAACTTCACGAATTCCAACAATTTGTCCTGCTCTTACAATTCTTGTAATAACACTTTCACCTTCTTGGCTTTCTCTAACTATTTTTAAACATCCATTTGCAACGCCGTATATAGAGCGCGGCGTATCACCAGATATAAAAAGATTTTGGCCCTTTTTTAGCCTAATAACGGATGAATTTTCCTGGAAACGAAGTAAATCTTCTTCTGAAAGCGAAGGAAACAATCTACGTAATGTGTAGGTTCCCTTAGTTTTTCTTTCCATTTTTTAAAGCTCCGATGGCAAAACCTTTGCAAGGTCCGAGTCTATCGCATCTCGTATGTTTTTTAGATCAATTTGTGCTTTAGATTTAATACCATTTACAATAATTGCAAATGAAACAAAATCACCATTTGATAGGCGGCTATAGCCACCTAGAGCAGATACATGAACAGGTTCTGTTAACGTTCCTGTTTTGCCTCTTAATCTTCCTTGAAGATGTTTTTCTGAAGAAGAAGTAAATCTTTTTTTAAGCGTTCCTTCATCTCCAACAATTGGCAACGCATTAAGATACGCTGGAAATGCTCTACCATTAAAATAGATATGATCCAACACAGAAATAATATCTCTAGCAGATAGTCGATTATTTGGTGTTAGACCGCTTCCACTTTCTAAAATTATAGGAGAATTCGCATTTTTTGAAGTATTCCAAACTGAATTTTTTAGAATATTTTTCATATATTTTTCAAGAAGAGTGCCTGCTTCCTTTAAATCTCCTTTATTTTTTGGATTTGTTTCATTTAAAAGGTTTAAAGTTAACATATCTGCTGTATAGTTATTGCTAACTTCAAATAGACCTTTAAGTTGCCATTCAATTGGATACCCATTTATAGATGCAATTGGGATATCATTTTTATTTAGTGCTTTAGACTCTAATTCAATTAAACCAGAAGTTTCTATGCCTGCACTTTGTAAATATGCGTTTAAAGTTTCTCCCGCATAAATATCAGCATTTGAAACAGAGCGATATATTCTTTCTGCAGTTGATTTTAGAGGAATATTTCCAGATACTGAGTAAATATCTTTTCCATTTTTTGAAATTCTTGATACAAAAATTTGTGGAGAAGAGTCTTCTTTTGTTGTTTTAACAGATCCTGTTATTTTCGCACTAGGTATTGAGTAAGGTTCTATTGCTATTTTAGCAGGTAAACCTTCTTTTTGTGCAGGGCTGACAACGATTGCTAATACACTAAAATTAATTGCAGAAGAAGATAAAGGAGCGTCATATGCATTATGGCTTTTTGTTTTTCCCGATGCTCTGTTTTCATCTTCTGTTACTTTTCCATAATAAGAATTATTAATAATAATTTTTCCAGTTATTTTTTTTATTCCAAATCTTGCAATATCGGTGCTTAAAAACCATAACTTTTCATTTGTTAAAGAAGGATCTCCAACACCATAAAAAACAAGATCTCCCTCTAAAATATCTTTATTTAATTTTCCTCTCATATAAAATTGTGTTGAAAACGTTTTATTTGGTCCCCAAGTTTCTAAAATATTTGCGCCTAATATAAGCTTTGTAACAGAAGCTGGAGAAAGGCGTTTGTCTGGATTTAAATCTGCTATTACTTTTCCATCATTTAGTCTTACGACTAAAGCACTTACTACACATCCATTTTTTTCCAGTTTACTTAAACTAGGAAAGGATTGCTCTTGTGCATTAATATTTAAGGATAAAAAAAAACAAGAAATTGAAGGTAAAAAAACAATTAATTTCTTTAATATAAATAATTTATTTTTCATAATAACCCTTTTTTTAAGAAAAAGGCTCTTTAAGGGTAGCGCCTTAAAGAGCCTTAAAATAATATAACAGTTTTAGTTATAATTAATGTTTAGATAAGTAATTGCTGACACCATCTTGAGTTGCTTTCATAGCGTCTTTGCCTTTATTCCAGTTAGCAGGACAAACTTCGCCATGCTTTTCAAAATGTTGTAGAGCATCTACAAGGCGAATCGCTTCATCAACGTTACGGCCTAGTGGAAGATCATTAATAATTTGGTGACGTACTACGCCACTTTTATCAATTAAAAATAGACCACGATAAGCAACGCCACCATCGCTAAGTACATCATAATCACGAGCAATGGTACGGTGAATGTCAGAAATAAGAGTATATTTTACTCCTTCAATACCACCTTTATTTTTTGGAGTATTTAACCATGCATAATGCGAAAATTTGCTGTCAATGCTACATCCAATAAGCTCAACATCTCTTTTTGAAAAGTCTTCAAGTTTTTCTTGAAAAGCATGAAGTTCAGTTGGACAAACAAATGTAAAATCGAGAGGGTAGAAAAATAAAACAACATATTTTTTCCCTTTAAAATCAGAAAGGGAAACTTCTTTAAAGTCATTATTTACTACAGCATCTGCTTTAAAGTTTGGCGCTTGACGTCCTACTAATACGCTCATATGGGAACCCCTTTTGCTTAAATTAAATAAGAGAACATACGGGAACTTTTGTATCTCAATCAAATAGACTATACATTGAAGATTCGATGTCAAGATTATATCTCTTTCGTGCAGTTTCATGGCAATGAAAGATTAGAATATACTTTTGCTTAATAAATCTTCATTAATATATTTGTTTAATTATCTTGTTTGATTGGATAATTCAAAAATTTTAAATTAGAGGATATTTAAAAAAGAAAATGTTATATAAATTTTACGTTTGGTCTTGAAAAATGCGCTAGTCCGTTGCAAAACAATGTGAGCTGGGTATGAATGTGATAATCTAAATCCTATTCTATAATATTTTTATATTGTGAGGTTGCTCTTGATTCTATCTTTTTTTAAAAACAATAAGCAATCTTTAGATGAAAGTTCTACAGGCAATAAAAATTTGCCAAACTGGTTAAAGAAACTACCAAATAGACTAACTTTTCTTAGAATAATGTGTATTCCGGTTGTTGTTTACCTTATGTCATTAGGTGAAGTTGCTTCTGAATCTGGGCATTTTGGAATTATTAATCCAATTAAAAATCCAAGTATGACAGATATTGCAGCTGCAATTGTCTTTGCTGTAGCTGCCATCACCGATTTTTTTGATGGATGGATTGCTAGAAAATTTAATGTTGAAACTGTTTTAGGAAAGCTTCTCGATCCTCTTGCTGATAAACTATTAGTTGTTTCTGCTATGGTTATTCTTGTTGAAAAACATAGAATGGATGGTCTTATTGCTGTTATTATTATTGTTCGTGATCTTGGAATAAATGCCATTCGTTTGGCCGCTATTGAAGATGGTATTCAAATTCCTTCTAGTTTTATAGGAAAAACAAAAACAACATTTCAAGATTTAGGTATTATAGGTTTAACAATTTGTGGTACTTTATGGTTTATACCATTCCATTATATAGGACAATTTTTTATTATGCTTGCATTAGCAGCAAGTTTAATCAGTGGAATTCAATATCTCTATGATTATGCAAAACAATTAAAAAATTAAAAGTTTTATACTGGTACGGGATCAACTTCTTTTTTAGGTTTTTCTGCAATTTTAACCATACGCATTTTTCTTGTTACTTTTTCAAGTAAATTCATAAGGACTTCTAGTTGCATGGGTGTTGAAAATTCAATTGAACAACCAAAAATATGACCATTAATAGAAATTCTTCTTACTTTTCCTGAAATAGGTAAAAATTCTCCATAAGTCGGATGAAATAAATTAAATTCGTTTAAGGGCACTTTTATTTTAATTTGTTCATTGGTTTTTAACATTTCATTTCCAACAATAGAAATACTAAAGCCAACTAAACTAACATCATTTAAAATAACGTCATAATATTTATCATCATTAAGTCTATATAATTTAATTGGAATTCCTAAAGAAAATCTTTTTGCTCTTCTTCCAATTGTGTTTGAAGCTCTTTTTAATTTTCGGGTGATTTCCATAAAATCAATTGGATCTTTAAAATAATCGTCAAGTTCTTCATAAAAAGCAAGTTTTTTTCTATATTCTGAAATTAAAATATCTTCATTTTTTGCAATAAAAAATAAAGGACATTTTTTTCTTTTTTTGCATTCTACACCAAAATCAATTGAAATTTTATCATCATCAAATAAAGATGAATCAATAAAAATCAATTCAATATTTTTTACTAGTAATGCTTTTAAGGCTTCGTTAGGGTCTTCAAATCGTACCATGATATGTTCAGATAATGAGTTTTGAATTGCTTTTTCTACAGTTCGAATTCTTGTTTCATCGTCTCTTGTTAATTTAAATAAATATAAAACATATCTTTTCTTTTTTTTGGGTGCTGAATCAAATATAGATTTGCCTTCAGCGTCAAACACTTCCATAAAAAAATCCCCTCATATTATTTTTAATATATATTAAAAAATTGAGGGGATTAAACTAAAGTAATAAGGTAATCTTTTCCTTTCGGAATATTTTTCTTATTTATTAGAAGCCATTTCCATGATTTTTGTTAAGCGCTTTGCAAAAGTACCAGGATTTTTCACTGGGCTACCTTCTGATAAAAGAGCTGTTTCATATAGAACTTCAACCCATTCAGATAATGTAGTGTCATCTGTTCCTTTATTCTTACGATCAGCAAGATTTTTAATTAAAGAGTGTGATGGGTTAATTTCAAGAATTCTCTTATTAACACCGCCCATGCCTTGTCCTGTTGCTTTCATGATTCGTTCCATATGGGCAGTCATCCCATTTTCATCAGCAACTAAACAGCAAGCGCTTTCACGAAGGCGTTTTGAAATTTTCACTTCTTTAATTTCATCAGATAATTTTGTACGGAAAAGATCAAGTAGGCCAACAAGTTCTTCAACTGGTTTTTCTTCATTCTTTTTCTCTTCTTCGTTTTCTTTACCAACGCCAGTAAGATCTAAATCACCTTTATTGATTGATTTAAGATTAAATTCACCATGTTTTGCATAGCTCATAATAAACCACTCATCGATAGGATCAATGAGGAATAAAACTTCAATTCCACGTGAAGTTAAGTCTTCAAGGTGTGGACTGCGTTCAACAGATTCAAAGTTTGGTCCTGTTAAATAATATATTTCTTTTTGGCCTTCTGCTTTACGTTCAATATATTCTTTAAAAGATACCCAACCTTCTTTTCCAGTTTTAGAAGATTTAAAGCGGATGAGCTCACTTAAACTTTCGTGTTGTTCATAATCAAAGTGAAAGCCTTCTTTTAAAACGGCACCAAAAGTTTGGTAGAATTTTAAATATTTTTCATTGTCAGATGTAGACAAATGTTGAAGGGAAGATAAAGCTTTTTTAATAATTTGTTTTTTAATTTGTGGCAATTTATTATTTTGTTGTAATATTTCGCGAGAAACATTTAAAGGTAATTCATCTGTTTCAACTACACCAGAAATAAATCTTAAATATTCTGGTAATAATTCTTTGCATTTTTCAGTAATAGAAACTCTTTTAACATATAGATGAAGACCATGATTATCTCTTGTGTAAAGATCAAATGGAGCTTCTGTAGGAACGAAAATTACTGCATTAAAAGGAACTAAACCTTCTACGCTTATGTGCTCCCAAAGCATTGGCTCTTTCCAGTCCATTGAAATTTGTTTATAGAGCTCTTGATAATCTTCCGGTTTATTTTCGCGTTTATTACGTGCCCAAACAGGAGTAGATTTATTTAATCTAGTTTCTTCAATTTGTCCGTCTTCTTTAGTTTCAATAAGGAAAATAGGATAGGTAACATAATCACTGTATTTTTTAACAATACCGCGTATACGCCAATCTTCAATAAACTCTTTTTCTTCTTCTTTTAAATGAATTTCAATTAGGGTTCCTCTTGTTTCTTTAGCGCTCTCTTCAAGGGTATAAGAACCATCGCCTAAAGAAGTCCATTTATAGGCAGGAGCTCCATGAGCAGAGCGGCTTTCTACAATTATTTTTTTTGCAACCATAAAAGCAGAATAAAAACCAACTCCAAATTGGCCAATTAAGTTAGAATCTTTTTTGTCTTGTTCTGATAATTTCTCAAGGAATTTTTTAGTGCCAGAGCTAGCAATTGTTCCTAAATTGTTCATGAGATCATCTTTACTCATGCCAATACCATTGTCTTCAATAAATAAAATAGAGTTTTCTTTATCCATACGAATGGAAATAGAATTTTCTTTATCTGATTTTAACAAATTATGATTTGTAATTTCTTCAAAACGAAGTTTATCAACAGCATCACTTGCGTTAGAAATAAGTTCTCTTAAGAAAATTTCTTTATTTGAATATAGGGAATGTACCATAAGATTCATAAGTTGTTGAACTTCGGCCTGAAACGAGTGAACTTCAGCTGTCATAGTTGTTTGTCCTTATAAGTTATTGAAATAAAATGATTTAGTTAAAGGTTCTTTTTTGAAAGATCCTGTACAAAAGGAAAATAAACAGAGGTTTGCATTCGTCAATAGCTTCGATTTTTAAGTACCCCTAAAAACGAAACTTATTCTTCAAAATTATTGATTTCCCAGCGATCTCCCCAGTCCGATTTTCTAGCTTTTTTGTATTTGGCGCCATTTTTTTTAGAATATGTAATGGTTTCAAAACCTTCTGAGGTGCATAAATTGAGTTTCAAATGGCCTGAATGAATATCTGGATGTCTAATAATTCTAGACTCATAGCTATTAGTAGCAACCTTAGATACAATTATATAGGAAAACTTCTCGTCTTCATATCCTTTTTCACCCTCTTTTAATATTTTATGAAGTTGAGTTCTTTGTACTCTAGTATAAAAGTGGCACCAATCTTGTTGTTCAAATGCAGGGCATTTTTGGGAATGAGAACAGGGAGCTACAATTTTAGTATTATTTTCTAAAAACCATTTTCTGGCAAAATGAATGGATTTAAAAGATTCTGGTGTTCCAGGATCTACGATTACTAAATACTTATTTGTTTTGTCTAACAAAAATTTTAAGATATGTTCTTTGTTTTTATCTTCAATTTCATTAAAAGAATAAGATGCTATCACAAGATCTGCTTTGGTTAATTCTAATTTAGAATTTAAAATATCTTGCATAATCCAATTTGCATTTTTTAAAATAGGATGATTTTGGGCAATTTTTTTTCCTAATAAAGCCATATCTGCATTGTATTCTACTAAAGTAATATTTTTTATTGTATCAAAAGTCTCGCAACAAGCCCAAGATGCCGTACCTGGACCAGCACCAATATCTAAAATAGATTCTATTTCCTCGCTATTTTCAGAATTAATTTCAGTCAAAACTTTACATACTGTTTCATAAGTTGAAGGCATTCTGGCTACTATATAAGACAATCTTTGCTCTTCTAAAGTAAAATTTTGGTCCATATCTTTTCGATTTAATCTGTAATTATTTGAGAGTACTGAATAGGCTTTTTGTAGTTTTTGTATTGAAATATTTGAAATTTCTTTTTCAAGGGATGACATTAAAAGCTGTGGAAGGGTCATAATCGCTCAGTTCCTGAAGTATAATGCGGGTAAATTCTTTCCCGCAAATCTTAGGAAAGAGTTTTTATTTTTTCACTTCAGAGCTTACTTTGTCAATCACTTCATGAGCAGTATCTTTTGCTGTATTTTCAGTCGTTTTAGCTCCATAATATGCTTTATTTAAAAGCCAATGCACTGGTTTTGTATCTACAATATAATAATAACCTAACTGATAAAGACTTTTTCCGTTTGCCACGGGAATTGAAAACACAAAAAGCCATATGAACCCATATATAAGAAAAATAAATAATTTTCTTAGAAATTTTTTAAACATCTTGACTTCCTTTATTGCTAATCACTACTTTATCATTTTGTAAGCACTACTAAAAACAAGTAGCTTACCGAATTATGACTCTTTTCAAGGATAATACTAAGCATGTCGAATAAGCCTTCCCTTTCTCTACAGCCTATCGTGAGTTTACATAAAAATAGCTCTGAATTTTTTGATAGATTTTATGAAAAAAATTCAAATCATATGTCATGTAGTTTGGGTTGTTCTAAATGCTGTTTTGTTGACTTAACAGTATTCCAAGCAGAGGCCTATCATATTATAGAGTGGGTCAATTTTTTGTCATTAGAAAATAAGCTTACACTTCTAAAAGATCTTAAAAGTTCAGAAATGGCGGAGCAAAAAAATACAGCTGGAAAAGTAAACAAACCATGTTCTTTCTTGAGAGAGGGAAAATGCACAATCTATGATGCACGTCCGACTATTTGCAGAACACAAGGTCTTGCGCTTCAATATAAAATTTCAGATGAAAAAAACCAAATCCAGCTTGCTGTTGATCATTGCCCTCTTAATTTTAAAGAAGAAAACTCATTACCAAATAAAGCAGAGTGGCTCGATTTAGATCGGTTAAATGCTTTACAAAGTATTGCAGAAAACTTTTTTCTAAAAAATAATTTGGAATTAAGAAATCAAGAAATTGAAAAATTAATCAATAAAAAAAATAGAATTTCGCTTAAAAAATTAAAAGAATTTATAGTATCTCAACTAGAATCTAATGGAACTTAATAAATAACTATAAGCAAAAAAAAGCCTTCTTAGTTTCCTAAGAAGGCTTTTTTGTAAGGCTTAAAAGTGGTTAATTACTTACCACCAGTCCTTGCAGCACGACGGCGTCTAAGCAATTTTCTTTTCTTACGACCAACTTTACGACGACCCTTTGGATGCTTACGACGATGACGTGATCCGTGCATACCAACCTCCTGAAATAGTTAAAAAAATTAAATACGAATTAAGTGCAATCTTTTAGCAATTTTTTCAAATAAAAAAATCGCTCGAACGATGGCAATATCATTCGGTATTGTAATTTGCAAGGGAAATTTGCTTTTTTAAAAAGGTAGCTTCTTTTATAGATTAAAAAAGGGTTTTTTAGAACCCACTCAATTTTAAGAGCTTGGGCTTTTTGAAATTATTGTGTTATTGATAGTATTGAACCTATGTTTCTAGTTTTTTAGATTCTTGAGTAATTATGGAATGAACGATAACATGCGTATAAACCTAAAGTTTCGATTTAACTCAGGATCTTTATTGGCATATTTTATCATTTCAGCTGTCGGATTTGTCATACTCTATGTAATTATTTGGACTCTAACTGCTAGAGCACAAAGAATAGCCAACCTTAGACATGACGTCTCTCTGATAATGGGGGGTATTTCTGGAAGCATACTTGGTACTGCTGAGTTAGATTCTCAAGGGCTTCAGGATCAATCCCAATCCTTGATGCAAGAGTATCTGAATTTTACATTTGACTCTAAAAAGAACCAAAGCCAGGAAAGGGTAGCTAAGGTTTCTGTATATTTCCTAAATCCTGAGCGCCATCTAATTGGGGAATGGGTATCTTCTGATGACCCTCCTTCTGACTGTTTAGAAAAAAGAACGGAATATTTTCAACCTCATCGTTCACCTTTTCCCTATTTAGTTGAGTTAACGATTAATACATGTAGCAAAAGTTCATTAGGATTATTTGAGTATAGTAGTATTTCATTGCCAATTATAGTTTCATTAGCTGTAATATTATTTTGGGGAATTTGTATTCTAGCAATGCTTCAGTCAATTCAATATGCTGGAAAATTATTAGAACAAACTGAAGATGTAGATGAGCTTCTTGAAAAAACAGATAAAATAAATTGGCTAAATGTAAGAATATTAGCTCAAAAAGCGGTTCAAGTAAGAGGAAAAAACTTACAGTTTTATCAAACACTCATTTTAGATGCACAGCACGATATTGCTAAAATTTTAGATGCCATTAGTTCTAAATACCAAGAGAAAGATCTTAATTATAACGTCTCTTCAGTAAGAGGAATATTGCAGCGCTTGGCTATTGAAATAAGATCCTCTAATGAAGTCTATCAAGAAATAAATACTCATAAAGACTTAGATTCCGATGAAATATTAGAATATATTCAAACACATTTTTTAAACTGTGAAATTATAAACAATATTCCAAAAAATTTAAAAATTCCAATATTAGATATTTCAATTTTTGAAAGAATAATCGTAAATTTGTCATCAAACTCTATTAAACATTCAATAACTCCATCAAAATTAAAATTATTTTATTCTAATAATTTTTTATCTTTCCGCGTTTATTCGAAAATTTCTTTTTTTTCGGCGTTAATTATTCATTTAGCTAAGTTAACAAATCGTATTGATTTAAAAAATATTGACTCACCCGTGTTTTTTAAATTTTTTGGTAGGTCAGGAAGAGGTCTTTCTATTATAAAAAGAGGACTTTTTAAATTAAAAGGACGTATGCTTTTTACTATTGAAGGAAATATAGTTGAAACAGGTTTTGATATCCCAGCTGAAATTGTAGATCCTAAAATTATTGATGTACCAATTTCAATTCACAAGAGAAAAAGAGTCGTATATTTTAAAAATAATGATCTTATTCACTCTGCCATTGAAAATGGATTAAAAGATTTTATAATAAATAAAGATGAATTAAATTTATTGATATCAAGCGTAAATGACTCAGAAAAGGTTGAAATTGTATCAGATGAAGAGATAAATATTCCAGAGTCATTTATTTTGCGCTTAGTTACAAAAAAAGAAAGAATTGAAGGATTAGCTTTAAATTGGATCGGAGATTCTAAGTAATGGTATCTAAAGTATTTCCAATATCACGTTGGTTAGTTGTGGATGATACTCCCGAAGACGCTGATGACATTGTGCTTGCCATTGAGGGATTAGGGGGGAAAGCAGATACTGCCGATAGCATTAAGGCTGCTGAAAAGCTTTTACGAAAAAATATTTATGACGTTTGTGTTGTCGATTGTTTTTATAAAGGCTCTAACAAGTGGGGTATAGATCTCCTTCCTGATCTTCGATCGACCTTACCTGGTCTTCCTGTGATAATGATTTCAAATTCAGATGATCTTGATTTGCCTGCCAAAGTTATTCGAGCAGGTGCTGATATGTTTTGTCCTAAATTAAAAGATTCTTTTTCATTAACAAAAACATTAGGTGCCGGGGCTTTACAAGCTACAATTATACGCAAATTAAAAATTATGGAGTTTGATTCTCGTTTTTCAAAAGAAATATACCTTCAAAAACAAACATCAGATGCATTTGAGCATTCTATGAGAAGAAAAGAAGAACGATTGCTTATTTGTGGTGCACCTGGAACTGGAAAAACAATAGGCTCGCAGTTATTCGCCCATCAATTTTTAAAACAAAACTACGGAAGTATTTCAAGAAATATTGTTTACCACGACTGCGCTTCAAAATCTGATGAAGCAAATTCAATCTTATTATTTGGTGATTCTAAAACGATAGGAAATACTTTGCAGCTGAGCTTATTTGAAAGAGCAGTTGGAGGTGTTTTAGTTCTTGATAATCTTCATGCTCTATCACATGAAAATCAAAATAAATTAAAAAGTATTTTTGATTCCGAGTTTGTTCCTTCTGTATTGGGTGAAGGAAGTCTTTCTATTAGTCTTATAAAATTTGTTGGAACCTATTGCACAGATTATCAAAAAAAGATCGTACCAGGTTTTCTTGAGGCTTATGCACATAGAGAAATTGATTTACCTTCTATTTCTGATTTAAATCAAGAACTTTCTAAGGTAATTCAATATATATTTGAGCAATTATCTCAATCAAGCGAGGATTTAAAAGTTTCTGCAAATCATGAAGTGATCGGAAAAATATTAGATCTTGCTGCAAATCATGCTTTTCCAGCAAATTTTAGAACCCTTCATCAAATTATAGAAAATGCTCTTTCAAAGGCATTGGCCGATCACAGAAGCCAAATTTATCCTACAGACATAGAAATAATTGGAAGCATGAGAGTTGCTCAAGGTGAAACATCAGCAACAAACTCTTCATCATCTAAAAATTATGGAGATGTATTGGAAGGAAGATTTGGAGAAGCTCTATTAAAATATATTTCGTCAGGCGAAAGTTTTGATGAGGCAAAAGATGTTCTACGCAAAATTATGATTAATGTAGCATCAAAAAAGCATGGTGGTAATAAATCTAAAATTGCTTCGGCTTTAGGGATCTCTCGTCAAAGTCTTTATGATCATGAAGAATCCGAATAAACATTTTTAAATTCGATTGTTAAATTTTTTTAAATGAATGTAATATCAATTCGTTCTCTTAAATCCAATTGAAGGATCGATATTATGAAAAAATTTCTTCCTGATTTTTCATCGCCAAGTGAAATGATTCAAGTTGGTTGGGAAAAGCTAAAAAAAATACCTGGCGGTAATAAAATTTTCTCTACAATTGTCTCTAAATATATTCCTTATACAGGTTCAGTCTCCCCCTTGGTTCTAAGTATTGAAAATGGTCAGGCAAGAGTTATGTTAAAAGACAAAAGAGCCGTTAGAAACCATTTAAATTGTATTCATGCGATTGCGTTAGCTAATGTTGGTGAGTTTTCAACAGGATTATGTCTAATTTCTCAATTACCAAAAACAGCAATGGCAATTCTTGTAAAAATTGAGGTTGAATATCTAAAAAAAGCAAGAGGAAATTTAATTTCTGAATCTTTATTTCAATACGCTTCGACTACAAAAAATAATGAAGATTTAAGAATAACTGCAAATGTTTTAGATGAAAAAAATGAAATTGTTACTAAAGTTCATGCCACTTGGCGTATAAGATTAAATTAGTTAAATAAAATAGAGAATATAAATATGAATTATGAAACTGTTTTTACAAAACAAATAGGAATTCAATATCCCATTATTTGTGGTGCTATGTATCCATGCAGTAATCCAGAACTCGTGGCAGCGGTATCTGAAGCTGGTGGGATTGGGATAATTCAGCCTTTATCATTAGTCTTTGTTCATAAACATGAATTTCGAGATGGTTTAAGATTGATTAAGAATATAACTAAAAAACCAATTGGCATGAATATCATAACTGAAAAATCATCATCAATTTATGAAAATAGAATGAGAAAATGGCTCGATATTGCACTTGAAGAAGGCGTTCGTTTTTTTGTTACTTCTTTAGGAAATCCAAAGTGGATCGTAGATAAAGTATCGCCTCTAGGAGGCGTAGTTTATCACGATGTCACAAATAAAAAATGGGCCGATAAAGCAATTTCTTCTGGTGTCCATGGACTTATTTGTGTGAATAATAGAGCTGGTGGGCATGCAGGAGAATTGGATGTTGAAAAAATCATCAAAGATTTAGAAGAATTTAAGGTTCCAATAATCTGTGCCGGAGGAGTTGGAGACAAAAATACATTTCAAAATGCTTTAAATCTAGGATATGCGGGCGTTCAAATGGGAACCCGATTTATTGCAACATCAGAATGTAACGCCCATCAAGACTATAAAAATGCTATTATCAAAGCGACTTCTAAAGATATTGTACTAACTGAAAAAATATCAGGAGTACCCGTTTCTGTTATAAAAACAGAATACATTGAAAGAATTGGAACAAAAGCTAACTTTATGTCTCGATACCTGCTTCAGCATAAAAAATTTAAACACTGGATGCGCACATACTATACACTTCAAGCAGTTTGGAAATTGAAAAGAGCTTCTATGGAAGGCGCCGGCTATAAAGATTACTGGCAAGCTGGAAAAAGTGTTGATGGCTGTAATTCTATTTTAACATCTAAAGAAGTCATTCAAGGGCTAACAAATTAGAAACTGCTTAATTTTGGGTAAGTGTTCTTCTTAAAATAAAAATAGGAAACAAGTTTTACCTTTAATTATAGCAAATATTGATAAAATTGCTATAAAAAAAAGCTAAATATAATATTAAAATTTTATTTAAAAAATTTATAAAAATATTTGACAACATTAAAAATGTAATGCAAGTTAACTTTCTCGCTGCTAGCGAAAAGTCTCAGAAATGAGAAAAAACCAGCAAAGAGAAGTTATTTGACAAGAGAAGAAAGCAAAAACAGAGTGCGGTTCCATGGTTTTAAGTAGATTTTCTCGCGAGAGAGAATGGAAAGAAATCAGGTTCCGTAAAAAGAACCGTCAAGATAGTAAAAAAAGCGGATGGGTAGAAATACTTATCTGTAAGTAAATTAGAGCTAAGAGTTTGATCCTGGCTCAGAACGAACGCTGGCGGCGTGCCTAACACATGCAAGTCGAACGGAGGTAGCAATACCTTAGTGGCGCACGGGTGAGTAATGCATGGGAATCTGCCTTTTGGAGGGGGATAACTACGGGAAACTGTAGCTAAGACCGCGTAAGCAGCAGCGATGCTGGAAATGCCGGGACCGCAAGGCCGGCAGCCGAAAGATGAGCCCATGTTCCATTAGCTAGTTGGCGGGGTAACGGCCCACCAAGGCGAAGATGGATAGCTGGTCTGAGAGGACGATCAGCCACACTGGGACTGAGACACGGCCCAGACTCCTACGGGAGGCAGCAGTGGGGAATATTGCGCAATGGGGGAAACCCTGACGCAGCAACGCCGCGTGAGTGAAGAAGGCCTTCGGGTTGTAAAGCTCTTTCGGTTGGGAAGAAGGGTTATTGTTTTAATAAAGCAGTAATTTGATGGTACCAAAAGAAGAAGCACCGGCAAACTTCGTGCCAGCAGCCGCGGTAATACGAAGGGTGCGAGCGTTGTTCGGAATTACTGGGCGTAAAGGGTTCGTAGGCGGGAATGCAAGTCAAGTGTGAAATCCCCAGGCTTAACCTGGGACGTGCATTTGAGACTGTGTTTCTTGAGTTTCGGAGAGGGTGGTGGAATTGCTGGTGTAGGAGTGACATCCGTAGAGATCAGCAGGAACACCGGAGGCGAAGGCGACCACCTGGCCGAATACTGACGCTGAGGAACGAAAGCGTGGGGAGCAAACAGGATTAGATACCCTGGTAGTCCACGCCGTAAACGATGATAACTAGGTGTTGGGGGAGTTGACCCCTCCAGTACCGTAGCCCACGCGCTAAGTTATCCGCCTGGGGAGTACGGTCGCAAGACTAAAACTCAAAGGAATTGACGGGGGCCCGCACAAGAGGTGGAGTATGTGGTTTAATTCGAAGCAACGCGAAGAACCTTACCTGGGTTTGACATACCGTGAAAAGCGCAGAGATGCGTAATAGTAGCAATACACACGGATACAGGTGCTGCATGGCTGTCGTCAGCTCGTGTCGTGAGATGTTGGGTTAAGTCCCGCAACGAGCGCAACCCTTTCCCTTATTTGGCATCATTAAGTTGGCAACTATAGGGGTACTGCCGGTGATAAACCGGAGGAAGGTGGGGATGACGTCAAGTCCTCATGGCCCTTACATCCAGGGCTACACACGTACTACAATGGCCAAGACAAAGCGAAGCTAAGCCGAGAGGTGGAGCCAAACGCAAAAACATGGTCTCAGTTCGGATTGTGGTCTGCAACTCGACCACATGAAGTTGGAATCTCTAGTAATCGCAGATCATCAGGCTGCGGTGAATACGTTCCCGGGCCTTGTACACACCGCCCGTCAAACCACGAAAGTTGCATAAGCCAGAAGCAGGTGGGCTAACCGCAAGGGGGCAGCCTGCCAAGGCTTGTGCGATGATTGGGGTTAAGTCGTAACAAGGTAGCCGTAGGGGAACCTGCGGCTGGATCACCTCCTTTCTAGGAATTTTGAGTCTTCTGTAAAGAAGCTCTATTCTAGGTCAATGGAATCGCACTCTGTTTTTGTAATCTTT